>PABD01000176.1 GCA_002702685.1 Planctomyces sp. | reverse complement strand
GTGCAGAGGGGTCATTGGGCCGAGGAGGGGCGGCCAAACGTCAGGTGACGCCGTGCGGTTTGCCCTTCAATGCTATGTCGACGAAGACCTTCATGCCGTTTTTCTTCCCAAACGCTTGTTGCCACTGTTCAAAGCAGGTGATACGATCGAAGCGCTGACCGAACGCTTGTGGAATTACGCGATTGACACCGTCGAGCAGCGCGGCGACGCTCTCTTGGAGAAGTCACGTTGGCTGGTCGAGGTAGGTCGCCTGGGCGAAGCCCGCGCCGTGTGTGAAGAAGCCCTACGTCTTGATCCGGCAAATCCTCAACTGCAACAAGCTGCGGCGGAATGGGAAATGGCGGGGATTCGCGCAGAATCCGAATCAATCTCCAGTTCCGCGACCGCGGAGAAGCGGGAGCGGCTCCGGCGGGCGGAATCCTTGGTCGAACAAGCGATTGCACAAACGGCCGCCGACTTTGCACTATGGTTGCTCCGCGCCGAGATCCAAATGTATGAAGGGCGCCCACGACAGGCGGAAGACACGCTGCGTAAAGGCTGGTCGTTGATCGCGGCTGCTGAGAAGAGTTCATCGATCAACGCCGATTCCCCCGAAAACATGGAGACAAAAGACTTCGCGAAACTCGAGGCCCGCTTTGTCTGGGCGTTGGCGAATCTCATCGTGCAGCAGATGGAAAACGATTCTGCTGGTCAACCGCAACGTCTCGACGAATTCGAACGGCTGCTTCAGCGATTGGAGTCACTTTCGGTCCCTGCAGCCAATGTCGATTATCTGCGGGGACGATCCCTGTTTGCCCAGCAGCGCTGGCATTCTGCTCGTCAAGTCTTAGCGGAAGCCAGCCGTGAAATGGATCGTCGATCGAGTATTCTTGGGCATCTGCATCTGTTGCTCTCCAAATCCAATCGACGGCTCGGACTCTTCGAACAAGAAGTCAGCGTGCTCAGAGACGCAATTGAAAACAGTCGGGATTCTGCGAGCATCCGGTTACAAATGGCGGACCTGCTCAGATCGCATGGAGAGGTGAGTGAAGCGTCAGAATGGCTAGAGTGGCTGCCGGTCGAGGACTACGGCGATGCCAGCCGACTCGCGCGAGTCACGATTTTGTGCGAAGCGGCTCGGCCACCCGCGAATCGAAGGCCGCATGTGTTGGAAGCGGCGATCCAGCACGCCAAACGCTGCGGCGTTCCAGCCGCTGAAATGGCGTTTTACGAGGCGGATGTCGCACTCTTGTTGCAGAAACCGGATGAGGCGGGCAGGATCCTGGAATCTTTGCGAGATGCGCAGCCCGACCATCCGGAGGCGTGGGTGATGTTAGCGCTCTTTCACGCTCGCCATCCCGATGGAAATGGCTTCGCTCAGGCCAATACGATCTTGCGGAATGCTGAACAGCATCTTGGTCCCGATCCGAGCTTCTTTCGCGCCCGCTTGATCATCGTGGTGAACCTGCCTCAAGCCGAGGCAATTTCCGCTCTGACGCAACTTGCTGCCGAACCACTTGCTTCACTGCCTTCCAGCGCTGATTTGGCGTTTGAACTCGCTGCTGCTTTCGAGCATTGCGGACAAATAACTGCCGCCCATCACTGGTTCCGCATGGCGGCTAATCATGCCCCTATCAATCTGCGGTATCGCTTTGAATCCGCGAGACTGCTGGCTGCGCTAGGCCGCTGGCCAGAGTTTGAGAACAGTTTGATCCAGCTGGGAGAAATCGAAGGCGCGGACGGCCCACTCGGTGGTTATCTCCGGGCGGTCGCCGTCATCGTGGCACGGGAGCAAAAGATTCTCCAACAGAAAGAGATTCAATCGGCTCACGAACACCTTGATGCTGCGGAAGAGGCGCGATGGCGTTGGTATTTCGTGCCGCTGGCCCGTAGCATTCTGCTTCACCTTGAGCACAACAGGGAAGCAGCTGGGCTGCAGCGAGAGCACGCCGAACAGTTGGCCGCCGCAGCCGGACGGACGATTCGCGATACAAGCCCGCCCAGTCAAGCGCTGTTGGGATCCGAAGTGTTCCCTGTCGGGGAATGGACCAGGGATATCATGTCCCAGCCGCTTATTGCCTTCTACCTGGATGAGACATCGTTGACCTTCGTGAAATTCGACGAGAGCAGCGGAGTCAACAGCGAGGATGCTGGGCGAACTGCCCAGCTGGCATTCGCCGGGATCGACTTCGAACGTATCACGCTGACGTCTGGGAACTCTGGGTCCGCCCACGAACAGGCCGAGACTCGTGTGACCGCCGGGCTGCGTTCCATTGTCGACCAAGTCGCCGATTCGAAGAGTTCGATTTCGACCCGCGTGTTTGTCGTGACCTTGGCTTCGCTGGGTTTGGTGCTCGTCGTGAATACGATCCTCTTTGAACGCGTGGGGCCGTTTTGGGGACTGCTCATCCTCATACCCGGCTCCTTGATCACCTTTCCCGTTTGCTATATCTGTCTGAGCTGGTTCTTTCAGAATTTTTTGTAGGGCCGTTGAATATCCACGCCACAACACACTCGATGCTGTTCCGTGAATGCCGTCTGCCAACGCCTGGCAGGAAGCGAGTTGACTGATGCCTACGACCGATCATTGTTCTCCACATTCTTTGCCTGCGGACGACGGTCCCGTCGCCCTTGCAACCGAGACCGGACTGCCCGAACATGATGCGCCGGCGGATTTGATCCGACCCGTCAATTATCGCTTCGGTCTCATTTCGGTCATCGTCGCATCTGCTCTGATCGGAGGCATTTCCTGGCTGCATGGCGTGCAAATGGCCCGGTTATCCGACACATTTCTCACGCAAGGCCAGGCTGCCGAGGCTGCCAGTGAGCCCGCCCAAGCCGTGGTCCATCTGCAACAATATCTCACGTTCGAGCCCGGTGACGTTGAGGCCCGGATTATGCTGGCCCGCAATTTGGAAGCGAAGGCCGTCTCGGCACGGGATTATTTCGCCGCCCTGCGAAATTACGAAATGGCTTTGGTGCGGAATCCCAACCGCGCCGATGCCCGCCGCCGCTGTGTGGACCTGTGGCTAGCGTTTTCGCGTTATAGCGACGCACAAGTCCATCTGAGACAACTCCTTGTGCTCGAACGGAACGATCCCCAACTGTGGTTGCAAATGGCGGGATGTCATGAATCGTTGGGCGAATATGACGAAGCGATCGCCGTGTACCGCAAGGTCATTCAGCTCGCTCCTCATGAATTCGAAGCCTACGCCCGCTTGGCGAGACTGCTACGCGAACAACTCGAACAGCCGGAAGATGCGGATCAGCTATTAGGAGGACTGGTCGCCGCTCATCGAGGTCAGCCGGGGGCTCACGTCGTCCGTGCCCAATATCGAGAACAGTTTGGCTTGCCGCACGCCGAACGCGATGCACGCATCGCATGGCAGCTCGCGCCGGGTGATCCCGAGGTCGTCCGCCTTGCCGCACGCGTCGCGGCCCGTCAACTGGATCAGGGCCAATCGACGGATTTTCCCGTCCACCAGATTCGCGCCCGTTTGGAACAGCACTGGGAGGCGGACCGCCAAGATCGGGCCTCTGTTGAAGCGCTGATCGATTTGGAGCTAGCCGACGGGCATGCACATGTCGCGGAACAGCGGGTTCGCGAGGCTTTGAATACGATGGACCAGTTTAGCCTGCGGGTGCGATTGATCGACGCACTGCTCGTCCAGGGAAAGACGGCCAAAGCACGCACGGAACTCAAACAACTGCCCCGTTCGGAGTCTTCGACTCCGGTCGTCGGTTTGCTGTGGGCTCGGCTCGACATCCTCGACGATAGCTGGCTGGCAGCGATTCAACGACTGGATGCCTTGCCAGTCGACCAGATTGAGGACGTCCGCTTGCGGTTGCAAATCTGGCTTCATTTGGGGCGGTGCTACTCCCAAATCGGACACGTGCATCGTGCGTTGGACGCCTACCATCAAGCCATCGCCACAGCCCCGCGGCAAACCGAAGCACGGTGGGGTCTGGCTGGCGTGTTGGTCCGCCTGGGGCGGTTTCAAGAAGCTGTCGCCGTTTACGAACAACTGCCGCCCACCGGTCCCGTCGCGCTGGCAATGGCTCGGCTGGCCTTCTGGGAACAACTCCGAAGGCCCTCCGAAGATCGTCAATGGCAGGGTGTGCGTCTCGCGGTCGAGCGTGCTGCGCAAGCCGGGGCGGATCGTGACGAGCTGCTTCCGTTGCAGAGCCGCCTGCTGTGGGCGGAAGGACGCGCCGACGAGGCCCGACGGATGCTGCAGAACGACATCCAGGCCCGCCCCCAATCAGCGGTGGCTCCACTCGTACTAGCGGAACTGGAATCATCGACTGGTCGAATCGAGAAAGCCGCTGAAATCCTGCAGTCCGCCATGGACCGTGGCATCGATCAGCTGGCAATTGAATTGGCCAAACTGAATCTCAAGCAACCCGCTGCGGGCGACGATGCGTCCTGGCTGCTTGATGAACTGGGAGTCAATGCCCCCCAGCAGTTGCAAGCCTACGTGCTCGGCCAGCTCGCCGAGCGGCAACAGACCGCCGGAGCCGACCCCGAAAAGCTGCGCGAAATGTGGCAGCAACTGGCGGCCCTCCAACCCCACGACCTGGGGCTCTGGCAAGAATTGCTCGCTCTGGCCTTGCAGCAACGCGAAGTCCCGACTGCCCAAGCGGCGTTGGCGGAAATCGAACGCCTCGAGGGCGGGCGTGGTCCTTATTGGAAATTGGGCCGGGCGGATCTCTGCCTGATGCTGGCACGCAGGGGTCAGACGGAGAAACTTGCCGAGGCCCGTTCTCTGCTGACTGAGTTTCTGGAAACGTATCCGGATTCGCCGCAGGTCGTGCTCCGACTCGCCGAGATCGCCGAGCGTCTGGAACAGCCGGAGACCGCCATACAACACTATCAAGCAGCCGTCAACCGCGGCGTCTATCATCCGCTGGTCGTGCGGCGGCTGGTGGAGCTCTTGTCGTCCGCCGGGCGTTATCGCGAGGCCGAACAGTACCTCGCGAGTTGCCAGGAAATTCATCCCCAGGCGTTTGTCGCCCGCTTTGGACATTTGGCTACCGAGGTCCTGCTGAGGACGGAGCAACTCGAACAAGCGGTCGCCTTGGCTCGCAAGGCGGTTGCCCTCGATTCCGAGAGCTACGACAACCAATTCTGGCTCGCGCAGATGCTGTGGATGGGCGGCGACCGGGCCGGTGCGGAAGCCGCGCTGCGTCGGGCGATCGAACTGGACCCGACCCGGGCCGGTGCACGGTTCACGCTGACGCGGTTCATGGCGATGAACCAGCGTACGTCTGAAATCCCGTCGCTGCTCGCCGATATCGACGAGCAGCTTTCCCCAGGCCAAAGCCTGACGCTCCGCGGATACACGCACGAGTTGCTTGGCGAAACTGATGCCGCAGCCGAGGCCTATCGGCAAGCCGCGACCAATCCAAACGCCAAACCGCATCAGCAGCTGAATTACGCTGCATTTCTCCAGCGTCAACAACGGGGAGCCGAGGCCGAACCCATCCTACGCGGCCTTTTGCAAGCGGAAGTCTCTCCATCGACCCGTAGACAGGCACGTCGGTTGCTGGCGGGCATTTTGAGCCTCGGTCCGGCATACGCCGCGTTGCAGGAAGCCCGGAAGCTTCTCGAACAAAACCTCGCAGACGACCCGCAGTCAGCCATCGACTTGCGACAGAAAGCCCGTTTGCTAGCGAAACGCCCCATCCGGGATTGGCGTTGGGAAGCCCTGCTGACACTCGAACAAGTCGAGGAACTGGGCTTGCTCACCGCGGCGGATCAGTTGCTGCTAGTACAGTTGCTGCTGGAACAAAAGCAGTTCGATCGAGCCGAGGCGGCAATTCAAGCGCTAGCCGTCGCTCCAGACGGCAATCCGGAGACGTTGGCCTATTGCATCGAAACCACGCTCAATCGCAGTGAACTGGAAGGCGCGACCGAGCGCTGGCTCGAGCAACTCGTCGAGTGGCAACCGAACGCGCGGCCGACACGGGAACTCCAAGCGCAATTCGCCATCCACGCCGGTCGCATCGAGGAGGGCCTCCGCTACCTGGACCCCACCCCCGAGAAACCCGAGACATCGGCGTCTCCTCAAGAGACCGTGCCCCCCAAAGAGACTGTCACCGCCGAGCAACTCGCAACTCAACAGGCGGGCACAGCGCGTCTGTTAGTCAGACTGGCTGACGTCCAAGACGAATTTGGACGTGTGTCGGCGGCAGCAAGACTTTTGGACGATGCTGAACGACGGCTTCGCGTCTTGGCACAGACGCAGCCGGAGAAGTCCGCGCAGTTAGCAGCGTACTTGGTCGATCAGTTTCGCTTCGAGGAAGCAGCAGAAATCTGCCGCCAGACCGCGACTGTGGCAGATCCCGAACAACTGGCGGAAATCGCCGTTGAGATCCTCAAGCGAAGTACCGCTAGCGTAACGCTAGCCGATCCGTTGACCTTACTGGCGAAACTCCGCGAGCGAGCGCCCGACTCGCTTCGCGTGCGGTTGGCGGAAGCCCATGCCACGCATCTCACCGAGCACTACACCGAGGCGCTCCAGCTATACCAGTCTCTGCTCGACGACTATCCAGACCTTATTGTAGCGATGAACGAACTCGCGTATTTGCTCGTGGTGCATGAAGGCCGCGGACGGGCCGCCGAGGCGCTGCAACTCGCAGAACGGGCCATTGCACTAGCCGGACCGCTGCATTTCCTGCTCGATACGCGGGCAGTGGCCTGGCGGGCTGCGGGCAAACCGGACCGGGCTCTTGCCGACCTGGAACAGGCACTGGCCGACACAAACACGCCCACCAAACTGTTCCATCTGGCGCAGGTGCATCGCGACCGCAAGGACCTGCCGGCGGCCCGCGCGGCTTTCGAGCGAGCCTTGAACCAAGGACTTAGCGCCAGCAAGTTGCATCCCGCCGAACGAGCCGCCTTCCAATCGCTCGCCGACCAGCTCCGTGAATGAAGAGGGCTCCCGCGGAGGACAGTACAAAAAACCGCTCTCTTTGTGACAAAAGATCTTGGGATTTGGCAGAGAATCGAATCCGGAAACGAAGCAACCGTCCTTTTACGCCAAATCACGAAATTTCGGATAATCCAAAACTCTGGTCCAATCGATTGTTGACATCACTCACCTCGCCTGTAATTCTGAACATTTGCAGGGAAACTATCTCTCACTTCCTGGTGATTTGTTATGCAACTACAATTTCTCCTCGCCGGATTTGTATTCCTTACCGCCCTCTCCCACACCACAATTGCGGAAACAGTGACATTTTCGCAATTTAAGCATGGATTTGTGCTCGACAATCAAACGTATGATAACGGCGATGGTGATGTCTTCCATGGCATCCCAGGTGCGACAATCTCGGTGTACAAGTTTGGGAGTAACAACAATCTCGTTTCTACGCTGGGTGTCATCTTCGACTCCAGAGAATTAAACACTCAAGATCCGGACCTCGAAGACCCCTTCGTCAACGGGAATACCGCGAAGGACGGTTTTGGGAATATGCTCATCGTGCAGGAAGGCGATAATCTCTCCGTGACAAATGGTGTCTTGGATGGTGAACCAGACGATCAAGGCCCTCGTCCCTCAGGACTGATTATTGTCGAGTTTAACAATCCGATTACGTCGGTCGGTTTCGATATCATTGATATCGAAAACGATAACGATGCCAAAGACAGTGGAATTCTCGCAGCAAACGACGTCAATGACATTCTAAACTACGATTTTGGGACCACTAACGATGCCATGTTGAAGACATTCAATGAGATGCAGGCGAATGGCAATCCGCAGGGCCTTCAATTTGGCAACCGATCCGCCAATCGCATCGCTCCCCTCTCCGCGACGGATTTCGGGCTTGCTTCAGGGAGTTCATTCAGCACCATTGCCTTTTACTTCAACGACTCAGGTGCGATCGACAATATCGTCACGACGGCCTCCGCTAGCGCGGTGCCGGAACCCGCTTCCTGGTTACTTCTCTGCATTGGCGGGGGATTCTGCGTTTGGCGTCGACGCGCGTGCCCTGGGAAAGCGGCCTGACTCAAGCTGCGGTTGAAGGTCAGATATGTTGTGATCAACATCGTCTTTCGCAGTACGGAGTTGGCAAAGCATGTTTGTAGATATCGGAGCGGGTGTGCCCATTAGCATCGACACAGGTCTTGGCTGTTAGATCGGCCGACAGGCAAATTTCTATTGACCAACGGCAAGACCCTGGTGGACTTCGCTTGAAACCCCTCCCCGACGCCAGTACCGCAGATGGCGTCCGCGCCCCGTCTCGCCAAGTTTTTTTCGCTGGAAACTTCTGATGCCTCGTCAAAAAGAACAATCACGTTCGTCAGCGCACGAATCCGTGGCAACGATGGAGCCCTCCCACTCCGCGCGGTCAACCGCAACCGAAGAGGAGACCTTTCGCCGGGTGAATACGCGGTTGATCGTCATGACCGGGATCACGATTCCGGTGCTGCTTGTGGTGGTCCACTTCGTGCATGGCTTTCAAGTCGATCGTCAGGCGCAGTCCCTGTTGTCGCGAGCCGCTGCCGCTGAAGAAGCTGGTGATACCAACCAAGCTCGAGAACTGCTCGCCCAGTATATTGGCTTTCAACCGCGGGACACCTCCGCACTACTGCGATACACCCGACTGTTGAACGAATCCGCCAGCAATGCTCGGCAGCGGTTGCAAGTCTTTCTACTCTTCGAGCAAGTCGTGCGTCGCGATCCAGTGTTGGC
>PABD01000175.1 GCA_002702685.1 Planctomyces sp. | reverse complement strand
CGACTTCCGGGCTGATCTGCTCCATGTGGGCGACCCGTCGAATCACTTCCATCTGTTTACCGGCGGGAAGTCCGGAGACGACTTCGGCTGACAGTTGTGCGGGAAGATGCGACAGAATGAGGGCAATCGTCTGGGGATGTTCGTCGCTGATGAACGCGAGCAGGTTCTCCGCTTCCGCCTTATGCAGGAAACCGAACGGAACCGCGCTCATCGACTGTTTGATGTTTTCGAGAATCTCGCGCGCGTGCTCGTCACCGAGAGACTGCTTCAGCAGTTCATTGGCGAAGTCCATACCACCTCCGCCGATCTGCGTGCTTTCGCTGGCCCGCTGGTAGAACTCACCGAAGACGGCCTTCTGCTGGTCCTTACTGACGTTTTCCATCTTCGCGAGACGAAACGTCACCGACTCGACCAGATGCTTCGGTAACAGGCTGAGAACCTCTGCCGCCACCGGTTTATCCAGGCTCAGAATCAAGATAGCTGCTTTGTCGATATCATCCATGATAGAAAGCTGCTCGCCCCTGGCGGGGACTCCGCCCCGACCGATCCAATATCAATACGACGCCGCACCGTATGATCAGCGGTACACTTCCCGCGTCGTTAAAGGGCTTCTAGATACCGTTTTCCGGCATCTGTATCAAGATCGATTTCCCGGCGGGAGCTTCAACCGACTGCGACGGATGCGTTTCAGCGCGCGCTCCGAATCCAGTTGCTGATCACCGCGGCGGTCATCTCCGGATTTTCTTTCACCACGATCTGCAGATCTTCCCGTTCATTGGATTCGGGTAAAACGAACGAGGAATGGCGTTTGTTGTGCTCGATTTCTTCCTGAACAGGCTGAAGCGCAGCCTGAAGGTTCGCGGCTTCCACCTGAACATCGGGCAGTTTGGGCATACTCTTGTTGAGGGAGCGCAAGGCCCACAGCGAGAGGACGACGAGCATCACAGCCCCGCCCCACTCTGTTGCCCAGTCGAACAACTTGTCGGTGATGGGGACCGAGATATCCGGGATATCCGGTTCCTGAGGAATCACCGTCTGCACCGAGATCGATTTCGGGTTGGGATTTTCAGCGAGGTCGACATTGATCCGGGTTGCGACGATCTGTTTGACCTGATTCTCGACTTCTGTCTTTACGGCCATCAGTTGGGTCTGGAAAGCCTGCGGATCGTTGGCCTCATTGAGGTCCGGGCTCCGTCGCATCAGGAGTGTCCGCGGGTAGTCCTCCGGGATGTTGACCGAAACCCGGGTCGCGGTCGGCATGGCGCCGAAGAGCTCTTCGTCGCGAATTTCAAACCGGGGGACCGTCAGCGTGTCGGTGTTCTCCTCACTCAGCGTGCTGCTGCTGGCGGGTCCCTGATCCGCCTCGACACTCATCGCTCCGGCATTCGGTACGACACCCGGTTCCTGCCGCGGTTGGCGTTTCTGAAACTGCTGTTGGCGGGTGCTGGTCGACTGCTGAATCGCCACGGTCTGTTTATTATCAACGATCTGTTCGCGCCGCGTCTGGCGTTTGATTTCGGAAAGATCAACCGTCACCGAAACCAGCACATCCGGAATATAACTGAGGGCGTTGTAGAGGTCCTCGGCGGCACTGCGCTCATGTTCCTGGGTGAGTCGCAGCAGTCGGTCACTGGTGGCGTCGTTCTCATCATCGGCCCGGTAAGTCGTCATCGTGGTGAGGTCGGTCACCGAGACGTTCTTGGGATCGATTCCCGGAATGGAACCTGCCACCATCGTCCGAATGCCCACGACCTGCTGTTGCGACAACCGGTAACCGGGTCGCGGACGGACAGAGACGCTGGCCGTGCCGGTCGCGCCCTGGTGACGCCAACCACGATTCGGCGTCGGCGCCCATTTGACACTGGCTGCTTCAATTCCGTCCGAGACTTCAATCAACCGCGACAGCTGTTTTTCCAGCGCGCTGACCATCGCCACATCAAACTGCTTATTGGACACGAATGCGGGCAGGTTGCCGAGCGCTTTTTCCTGTTCCGACTGCAGCGATCCGCCGGCGACCGACAGTCCTGTCGAACTGAGCAGGATGGAGTTATAGCGATCAATCTCGGCGGAGGGGACCAGCAATTGGCCACTGCGAGCTTCGAACTCGGTCAGATTGGCATCAAAAAGTGCGGTCTGCGCGGCGCTCATTTCTTCGAGGTTCATCCGGCGACCGTAGAGTACCGGAGTCATACTGCTGCTCTCACCCCGCATGACGGCGAAATAGAAGATCAGCGGAACCAGCAACGTCACCACGGCGAGCGTACCACGCTGGCTGGGTGTGAACGACTGGTACAATTTCTGAAGCTGAGCCAGCGTGTTCTTGAATGATTCCATATTGCGCAACGACCACATCGGGAAGACCGGTGGACGGTCCACTCATCGGGAGTCCGTTCCCACCTGTTCCGCGTATTCTGTATTTGATGAAGCAGAGAGAGGCGGGAGTTATACAGGGAATCGCCAACTTGAGTCTATCTGAGTTTTCGGAGATTTTTTCCCGGATTTTCAGCAGATTCTGGTCACGGCCGAGTGTCCGGCCGCGGCCCCCCTTTGACTAGCGACTTCAGGCGGACTCTACATCCGCAGCTGCTGCAGTTCCTGGTACGCTTCCATCATCTTGTTGCGCATCTGGAGCAGTAATCTCATCGACAGGTCCGCTTTTTTCACGGCCGACATCACTTCCACCTGCGAGATATCCTCTCCCAACAGCGAACGATCGATGGCATCCTGAGCGTTCAATTCCAGCTGGTTGGTCTCGGCGACCGCCCCCAGCAGCAAATCCTGAAACGATGCCGATCCCGTCTGTCCCGACTCCCCGATGGAGGGAGGAAGACCCGGTTGCAGCAGCGCCGGAAACGGCAGCGAGTTGGAAATCGGCATCGACATGGTACGGAATCTCGATCAGTTGGGGATTGAATTTAATAGTCGCTACTTAACGAAGTCATCAGCCGAGAATACGCAGGCCCAGTTGCGACATCTGTTTGGTAATGTCGATCGCCGCGACGTTCGCTTCGTAGGCCCGGTTTGCTTCCATGGCGTTTACGAACTCCGTCACCATGTCGAAGTTCGGCAGGGAAACGTAACCATCCTGGTCGGCGTCGGGGTGGCCCGGTTCAAACTTGCGACGCGGCGGAGTCTTGTCATCAATCTGAACTTCCGCCTGCACACCGGCTCCTCGCGTCTGACCATGGTTCTCGGCCGCGAACGTGACGAATCGTCGTTGGAACGGGCTCAACTTCCCGTCGGCGTCCCGCGTTGTATTGGCATTCGCGATATTGCCCGAGATCGTATCCATCCGCAATCGCTGCGCGACGAGGGCACTCGTGCTGATATCAATGGCATTAAACATGTTCGACTCCTTCGAACGTTCTCAGTGTTTCTGGCATTCAGGTTTCAGATCGGGCGGGTTTCAGTACCGGGCTTACGGACGTTCCGCAATGACGGATTGCATCAGGCTGAACTGGGTGGTCATCAACTGGACGGCGTAGTTCTGCATCATCATGTTCTTCGTCAACTTGGACACTTCCTGCTCGATGCTGCGATTGTTGTTGTCATGAAAGGTAATGTTCTCCGGCTGCGCTTCGACCGCCTTGAAGAGTTCATCGGTGAAGTTGGCCTGCGGGGACTTCCGGACGCGGTAAAAGTCAGCCGCGGAAGTGCCTCCCGATTCGTTCAAGCGTCGTTGTTCGATCGCATCCTTGAGCGCATTCTGAAATTGATCCACCGGCAGATCGCGCGGGCGATAATCGGGCGTATCGACGTTCGCGAGATTCCCCACGAGAACCTCATGTCGACGCTGACCGAACTGCGCCACTTTTTCCAGTAGCGGCAGTGAAGTCTGATCTAATATGGAATGCAACATGACAGGACGTCCTTGTCCAACGACTTTACTAGCGGAAATCAACTTCTAACGACAACATCATTCAGCAACAAACCGGCGGAGCCACTTTCTTCAAGCCGCGCGGCGAAGTTCCGTCACGACTTCCCGGGGGAGATTCGAGCCTGGGCCGCCCCGGGGAGGGTAACCATACTCGCGAAGTTTACCCGACAAGGTACGCAGACCGATCTGCAGTGCCTGGGCCGTCTTTTCCCGGTTGCCGCCGAAACGATTGAACGTGGTTTCGATCAGCTTCCGCTCCATCTCTTTCAATGTCAAACCCGCGTGCTCCTGTCCGGCATCGTCACCGCTGATCCAGGGACGAATGAGTTCCGCCGACAGTAGACGCCCCGGGTTGAGCGCACAAGTCTTATACAAAACAGACCGCAGCTCGGTTTCATTGCCGAGCCAGAACTGCGTCTGCAGCAGATGATGAGCGCTGCTGTCCAGCGCCTGCATCGGCAATCCTTCCTGCAGAGCGATCTCCTCCAGCATCCGTTCGGCGAGGCAAATGAGGTCTTCCCGCCGCTGTCGCAGCGCGGGGATCTGGATGCGACACGAACTCAGAATCGCATACAGTTCCGGAATAATCCGTTTGTTCGCCTGCGCCGTTTCCAGCGACTCGGTCAGTGCGAGCATCAGCCTGGGCAGAGGTGGCATGAGCAGACCATGTTGTTCGTCAGGACGTTGCGATCGCTCGATCAGCCGGACCAGTGAGGACTGCAGGCTCAGCGGCAATGATTCCACCTCGGTCAGCAGCAGACTGCCACCGCGGGCGAGTTGGATGCGGGCTTCCGGCGCGGGCGAGAACAATTCCGACTCGATCTGTTCGAGCGTGTGCAGCGCCACATGGAGAATCTGAAACCGCCCCGCTCCCCGGCTGCTCAGGGCATGCGTACATTGAGCAACGCGGGCGAAGTCGGTTCCCTGTTCGCCCACGAGGCAGATCGACCCTGATTGTCGCGCGGCGGTTTCCAGTTCCGTTCGCAGTTGCTGCATGCTCGGACTGTTACAGACGAGAGGGGCAAAACATTGCGTTGCCAGTTGTTGTTGCAATTGATGATTCTCGCGGGTCAACCGGTAACGCTCCGTCGCGGCGAAGAGAACAGACCGCAATCGTTCAAGCGGAGCGTTCGATTCGAGGATGTCGTAGCGGGCGGCTGGAATAGTCATCCGGCTGAATGATTCCGACTCGGGAATCAGACAGATGAGCTGGGTGTTCAGCCCCTGCTCCTGAATGAAGGCGTAGAATTCGACGACCGCTCGGTTACCATCGGTTGCCTCGACCAGACAGACAGCGACATCGTTTTCGAGCAGAGACTCTTTGATGGCGGCAAAGCTTTCGGCCTGTCGCAGTGAGAATCCAACACGCTGTAACTGTTCCGAGCGCCGCTGACGCGTTCCTCCCTCGGTGGCGTACATGAGAATCTGCGGCGCCGCATGAGAGACTGTGCTGAATGAATGCGATTGCATGATTTCAACTCCGACGAATCGAGTTATCTTCGATGATTGTTTTGTTGTTATCGGGAACGGATCGGCAGGTCAGGTATCAGCGACCAACGTCGAGGAAGCGATGGGTCGGCGATTCGCCCTGGTCGTAATACGCGTCGTTCGCTTTCATACTTCGTGATATCTGTTGAAGTTCCGCCTGCGTATGGTCCCGGTTTTTCTTCAGCTGGTCGGTCCCCTGCTGTTCGAGTTGTACCAGCGAAGCCAACAGACTTTCTGTCTCCGCCAGATACTGCTCGCATCGCTGGCGTGTCTCGGAATCGAGCCCCTCCCGATCCGTCTGCCAGTTTTCCCAGAGAGCAGGTTGCTCGCGTTTCGTATCTTCCATCAAAGTCAGAACGCGTTGTTTGCGACCGATGATCGAAAGCAGTTCGTCCAACTGGTTCTCCGAGATTGCCGCCTGTTGCTGCTCCGAAAGCGCCAGCAGAATCTGACAATGCTCGCAACGATGTTTGAAGAACGCGAGATATTCCGCAGGTTGATTGGCTGTCATCTCACGCACCTCCCTTCATGATGGAAAGGTGAATGGGTCGGGCCGCGCCGGAACGGGTAGTCTGTAGAGCTTGAAAAATACTCATCGAATGTCCTCCCCCGAAGTCTCCTGTCGCGCCATGCCGTACGCGTTGATCGTCCAGTCCAGCCAGTAGCCCCATTCCTTCTCCGTCATCGCCGAACCCTGTTTGCCGAAGATGTTTCCATCCTTGACGAATTTGTCGTAGGTGAAACGGGCCGTCTCGATAAATGAATTGGCGTCGAGGTCCTGACCCTTCTGTTTGAAGCAGTTGGCGATCTGGATATAGGACAGAATGACCATCTCATCATCCGGATACTCGGTCACAGCGGCGAAGTAGGCATCCTTGGCGGAATCGACTTCACCGAGGGCATACAGGATGTGAGCGATCTCGAAGTAACTGTCCCGCAGAATCTTCTGCCCCAATTCATCGAGCCGATTTGCATTCTTGAGTGTTAACAGTTCATCGCGTAACGCCTCGAACTGTTCCAGGGCGGACCGATTGAACTCGTTGGCCTGCTCTTTCAGGCCTTCGCGAGCGGTATCTGTCTCCGCGACTTCAAATTCGGCGGCCGGTTTCTCGGCGCTGCGGCGATAAGCATGCGCCAACAGATACCGGGCTTCCACTTCCTGCTCGCCATCAGGATTACGACGCAGCAGTTCCCCCAGGCGCAGGAGTGCCGAGGCCCAGTATTCGAAGGCCTCTTTCAGTCTTTCATTGTCGGCGGCACCGTCACCATCTCCGCCAAAATCCACCATGGCGACTTTTTCGGGATAGATCATCGAGCCCTTGAAGTAATACAGGCGTCCGAGACCGAACAATGTCTGTCGCCACTCGCGGGCGTCTGGAGTCAGACGTTCGGAAGTGATGACCTTGTTCCACGTTTCTTCCGCCTTGGTGAGAAAGTCAATATTCCCCTCGTCGAGGTAGCTCTTTTCGAAATAACATTGACCGAGCAGATGCTGCGCTTCGAAGGCATAGACGTCCGTCGGGTATTCAATGAGCACACGCTGAAAGGTCTTGATCGCCTCGTCGAGCTCATCGAGGTCCATGTAATTTTCGCCCAAACGGACGTAAGCACGGGCCTGTCCTTTCGGCGGTTTGGAATCGATGAACATGTTTGTCACGCGGATCGAATTGACGAAGTCATGTCCGCGACGGTATTGCTCGGAGCTTTCCCACAGTGCATCCGAATATTCGGTTGCGCTTTTGAGATAAGCCGCCTTCTGTTCCGATGCGGCGCCCGCCTGCAACCAGACGGCCCGCATTTCGCTGGTGATACTGGCCCACTTTGAATAGTCCGCATCCTTCAGCATCGCTTCCAGGTATTGGGCCTGCTGTTTGTAGGTTTCCGCGATCAACTCTTTCGATCGCGCCTCGTTGAAAAGTTTCGGCAGCCAGTTCGAAAGCGAAATCGCTTCGTCGTATTTCTGTTCGTCGATCCAGCGTCGCCATCCCGCCTGAACTTCCTCCTGAAATGTCGCAATACTCAACCAGTTGTTGCGGAAGGTTTCCAGATCCACAATGCTGTTCAGCGCTTTGCGGTAACGGAGCAGTGCCTGTTCGTCCTGGCCGACCTTCTGATGCAACACGGCCGCCCAGAGATTCGCCGCGACTCCTTCATGCGTGGTGGCGTATTCGTCCGCTGTGCGCTCGTAAAAGACGATGGCCCGGTCGAACCGCTCCTGCTGTTCGTTTTCATCCATCATCTGCTCGCCACTCTGACGATCGCATTCGCCGATCAGGAAGAGCGCTTTCCGGGCGTAGGTTCGGTCCAGCCCTTTGGAATGAGCGATCTGGTCGAGCCCCTTGCGAGCGAATTCGTAATCTTCCTCTTCCATCCGCCGCTGTGCTTCGATCAGTCGCGTACTCTGACGACCGCGTTCTTCCTCGGTCAGATCCTGTTGCAGGATCGCATCAACGCTGACCCCCGCCAGTTCCGGATGCGAATCGAGCAGATCGGATATTTTGTTAACGGCTGTATAAACCTGGGCTCGCAGTACGAGGGCTTCATATCGCTGTCTGTCACTGAACCGGGTGATCCCCTGATGCATGTAGACGAGTTGATTCTGCTCGTCCGCCAGGACCGGGTTGTCTTTGGAGAACGGCTCTGCCTCCTCGTGAGGCAATACCTCGGTCCCGTGCTTCAGGACCCAGTACATCGCGTTGGAATACTTCGCCGCTTTCAACAACGTGTCGGTTTTTCTTTCAAGCAACCACATCTGCTGCAACCGCAACGAGGCATCAATCAGGTCACGCGGCGGCAGTTTCTCACGAGGTTCTATGGTTTTTCCCGGTTGGAGACACCAGGCGGCATGATCAAAATCGAAAATCGATTCCAGCAGTTTGATGGCTTCTTCGTTTTTCCCCAACTCCTGCAGACAGACGCCGTAGGCATATTGCAACTTGAGTTCGTATTTATCGCCTTTCTCCATCCCCTGATCGGCTTCGTGGAGGTACCACGCGGCTTTTCGCAACATGGGAATCTGTTCGGACTCATCCCCCGCCAGCGCCATGGCATCTCCGAAGTAGATGATGCCATACAGGTAATCGAAAGAAGCGATCAATTCCTGTCCTGGGTACGCCACAGCCTGAGCCCAACGGGTTGCCTGCAAAGCCTGTCGCCGCAGTTCAACCGGATCCAGCTTACGAAGGGAGGGCTCCAGCTCTTCCGGCGGAGCCAATCTCTTGAGAGCGACTTTCAGATATTCATCCGGGGGGAACTCTTCGTGGTCGTTCCACAGCCAGAAATTGATCCCACCCAGGATCAGGAACAGCAGTCCGAATCCGGCTTGAAACTTGGTATCTGAGAGGAGATCTTTCATCGACCCACCCTGCCACGTGCAGGTACAACGCGCACAGGCTCCGCGAATGCCATACGGAGCGCCGCAAAACGCACCGCGAACACATCACGCAAATCTGCGGCCAGAGTTCGACCCCGTCATACGCAATGCCCGTCCGGGCCGTGCGGAAACTTGAGTCTTTTTTCGGTTTTGGGGGGAGAAAGAGAGAAAGAGACGCGGGTCTT
>PABD01000174.1 GCA_002702685.1 Planctomyces sp. | reverse complement strand
GATGGTCGCGAAGCTCAACGGGAGCAGTAGATGGGATACGGAAATGCCAATCTTGCGGGACCACTCCGTCATGAGTGGCATGACCATCGCCACGATCGGCGTGTTGTTGATAAACGCGCTGCCGATCGCAGACGGGATGGCGATGCGCGCCTGGGCGCGCACAATGCTCTTGGGTCGCCCCAGGAATTTCTGGCCGACGAAGTTGATCGCCCCAGTCTGGCGCACGCCTTCCGCGACGACATACAGGAACGCAACGGTCAACAGACCTTTGCTGGCGAAACCGGAAATGGCTGCTTCTGCAGGTACGACTCCCAGGACTACCAGCAAGGTCAGCCCCCCGATCAGAATCAGGTCGGGCCCGGCCTTCATGAAAATCAGGGCGAGCAGCACAATGGCGAGTACGCCGAGGGTGATCTCTTGAGGTCCTGTCATGGAAGGGCAATCTTACGGAAGAAACAACATAAGCGTAACGAAAATCGTCTGATCGTTTCTCCGCGAATGCGCTCGGCGAAGAAGACGGTGCTCGGATCCGAGCGAAGTGGTGGCGAGGTTATTTCGCCTCGGCTTCTTCCGCTTCCCGCGCGGCGACAACATTGGAGACGACGGAGTCATGTAAACGGGTATTGGTGACAATGACGCCCAGATTTTCTTCGAGCTGGTGACCGTGGGTGAATTCGAGCGGTTTGCCGGTCACGTCGGTGACGGTACCTCCCGCTTCTTCCACCAGCAGCACCCCACCGGCATGGTCCCAGATTTTTTCGCGGTAACCGACGCGGGTCGGAAGACGCAGATAGATATCGGCGTCACCGCGGGCGACGACGGCGTACTTCGCTTGCGAGTCGAGTCGTACCGGTTCGTTTTCGATGCCGAGGGCGTCGGCGACTCGCGCGGAGAGACCGTGGGCGCTGTGGCCTGATTCTACCGACTCGCACAATCGCGCATCGGCGAATGTTTCCGCGGTCGTGCAATGTATCTGCTGCGGATCGCCTCCATCCAGGGGGACCTGCCAGGCTCCGTGTCCGCGCACGGCGAAGAGCAGTGTCCCTGAGGAACCGGGCTCGACACCGCTCAGGGGAAGATTCGGGCAACCGAGGAGGGCAACATCAATCTTGCCATCGACAATCAGGGCGAGTGAGATCGCGTATTGTTCGCCGCGGAGGAAGCCCTTGGTTCCATCGATCGGATCCAAGGTCCAGAAGCGAGGGGCATGGGTATGCGATCCGCCGCGATCGATCCAACCGCAGATGTCTTCATCGGTGGCGTCGATACCGATGTGACTCAGTTCCGATTTGACGTTGGCGAGGAAGGGGGCGGCTTCGGGCGTTCTCAATTCTGCGGAGTCCTCTTCACCGATGACCGGATCTGCGGGGAAGGCCGCCTGAAGCGCGCGGCAGACGATGGCCTGGCTGGCGAAGTCCGCGACGGTGACGGGGCTTTTATCTTTCTTGGCGAGCGCTTCGGTCGTAATGGCCTTTTGCACGGATTGACAGACTCGCGCGGCCATGCGTACCGCTTCCTGGGCAACTTTCAGCTCTTCGGTGTAGGATCCGGACATGAATCTCCCTGCGATGTTATTCTGACGTATGGTGAATGTGGGGATGAGTGATGGGATCGATCGACGGAACGCGGACACCAGTATAATCCGGTATATGAGGGAAATGCGAACGCTCCGCAATGAATCCCGTCCGGTTCTTGATGAAGGGGAACTCTCGGTGGTCGCTCGCTGCCGTCTTTTCGAGGGGAGATGATGTGTCTCACGCGTCAGGGTGATTGAGTGTTCACATTGAAGTCGCTCTCTGGTAGGATGGCACCCGCATTTCCCCGGCTGACTTTTCTACAGTCCTCGATCATCTCCTGTTGATCACTACTCATCGTGAACTGCGTTTCGGCGGTTGTTCACTCATCACTTCATTTCTGCGGCACTGTCTTTCTGGATTTTTCCCTCCGGCGTCGATACTTCGGGTACATCAACATCGTGGCTGACTGGTTTGTAAAACGGGGTAAACGGGTGATCGGTCCGATATCGACCGAGAAGCTTAAAAAGCATGCGCATGAGGGAAAGTTACGGCCGGACGATCTCATCTGTAAAACGGAGAATGGCCCCTATCGTCGGGCGGGGGACCTGAAGATCCTGTTTCCTGAAGGAACCGAGGACGAGGATCACTTCGGCTTTCCGGCGCTGGAGCAGATTGACGTCAATGCCGGCCAGAGGGTCTATGAATCGTATAACCGGGACCGCGCGAATTCCCCGGCCGACTTTGACGATGACGATGTGCGTCGCCGCCCGCCGCGGCGCCGGAGAAAGAGCGATACGCAGGCGATGGCGACGCCTGCGGGGATACTGCTCATCATTTATTCAGTGATTGTCGGCGTGCTGGCCGGGATCGAGGTGACCGCGGTGACGTCGGGTCTCGATGCGGGAGAAATGCCGGGGACCAATGCTTTTGATCTACCGCCCAATCTGTACCTTTATCTGATCGTCGCTCAACTTGTCGTCTCCGTGCTCTCCATCCTCGCAGGGATCCTGCTGATATTGCGCAAGGGGTGGGCGTTCATCATCGTGATGGCGGTTCTGGGAATGTTTCCCTTTTCCTGCTGCTGCCTCACCGGGGTACCGCTCGGGACGTGGGTGATTGTCGTGCTGATCAGCAAGGATGTTCAACGTGAATTCGTCTGAAATTGCAGAAAAGTCAGCAGGGAGGGTCCGAATCCGCCCAGATGTTCAGATTATGGTCCAGTTCGGTATGGAGTTAGGCCGGGAAAGCGGTTTAGAATAGGAAACGCTGAACTTTACGAGATTTATGACGTTTACAGACGAAGTTTTTCCGTAATAGGAAAAGCACTTCACCTCACCTTTACCCCCTCCGGTCTTGCTCATGTCGCTAATCACGTCGCTGCGAAGCTGGAGGAGAATTTCGGATACGAAAATTCGTGTCGATCACGTTAAAGACTGTCCGCGCATGAGATTTCTGATACCTCACGTCACTTGGAAAACCGGTTTGGTGGGCCTCCGCGCGGCATTAATCGCGATCTTCGGCTGGCTCCAGACGACGGCCTTGTTCGCGCAGGAAGCGGCAGTCACTTTTCCCGCCGATCCCAACCCTTTTGAGCGTGGGAATGGTTATGGTGAAGTCGGGCATTATCTCAGTCTGTTCTGCATTTTCCTGTTTGTCCTGTTTTTTATGACCTTCGTCGCCAGTGTGCGCTGGGTCGCCAAGGACAGCGGAGCTCTGAAAGTCAATTACCCGACCTGGAACGGCATTCTGCTCGGAAGCTGCGCCATCGGGTTGTTCGGGTTTCTGTTGATTCCGATGATGCTGCTGGGCTTTTTCGCCCTGTTTTTTGCTTACATCGTGCCGATGGGGCTCTACGTTCACGAGCGAAACGGCCGCGTTCCCGCCGGGGCGCGCATCCTGACGCCGGCCCATTTGAAGAAAATGGCGAACCGGTATCTGGGTCGATTCGGCGTACATTTTGGTTCGACGAAAACACAGGAATCTGTCCTTGGCCCCCCGATCCGCTTTGTCGGCAGCAGCTCGAACAAAAGTCATGAAAACGAAGCCCGCGCCCGCCAGGTGGAAAACAGCCGCGGCTACATGGCGGCCAAAGAACTCATTTACGACGCGATTCTCCGTCGCGCGACCGACGTCCACCTCGAACCGAAATCCGAGGAGATTTCGATCCGGTTGCGTATCGACGGGGTGATGTACCCGACAGAACCGTTTGATACGGCCCAGGGGCTGGCGCTGATCAACATCTTCAAGGTGCTCGCCGCGATGGACATCACCGAACGGCGGCGTCCGCAGGATGGTGGTTTCAGCGCGGAACTGGAAGGACGGAATATCGACTTCCGCGTCGCGACCCAGGGAACCCGCTACGGCGAAAAGATGAGCCTGCGTATTCTCGACCAGGCGAACTCGGTCAGCACACTGAAGGGGCTCGGTTTCCGGAAGCAATTGCTCGAACGGGTGGAAGATGTGGTGCGGCAACCGCATGGACTGATGCTGGTTTGTGGACCGACCGGTGCCGGTAAGTCGACGACCTTGTACGCCGCGCTCAATTCGATCGATCGCTTCCAGCAGAACATCATCACTGTGGAAGACCCGATCGAATACAAAATCGACAACGTCAACCAGATCGAAATCAACACCAAGTCGGGACAGACCTTCGCGACCTCCCTCCGTTCGATTCTGCGTCAGGACCCGGATGTCGTGATGATTGGTGAGATTCGCGACGCGGAAACCGGCGCTATTGCGTGCCAGGCGGCGAATACCGGTCACATGGTCTTTTCGTCGGTCCACGCGAACGACTCCATTACCGCACTCTATCGTATGATCGAGCTCGGTGTGGAACCGTTTATGATTTCGAACTCGATCAGCGGCATCCTCGCTCAGCGTCTCTTGCGGCGGTTGTGCCCGGACTGTAAGAAGCCGTACAAGCCCAAGCCCGATATGCTCAAGAAAGTGGGGCTCCCCCCTGAGAAGATCGACGCCTTCTATCGGCCCCCGAACCCGCAATCGATGAATGGTGAAATCTGTCCTCGCTGTGGTGGGCTCGGTTACTATGGCCGGATTGGTGTGTTCGAATTTCTTCCGATCAACGACCGGATTCGCGACCTGCTGAAGAACAAATCCGGCATGTCGCAGATCAAAGCGGAAGCCCGCAAGAACGGCATGTTATTCATGCGTGAGGAAGGCTTGCGGCTGGTAGTGAAGGGGGTGACCTCGATGGAAGAACTGATGCGTGTCGTCAAGTAACGCGACTGTTTGGCCGCGTGTTGCCTTCGAGTCCTGAGCGTAAACTTGTTTTGAATTATTCGTGAACAGAGAATCTGACCGATGATTATTAGCCTGATTCTGTTAGTCATCCTGGCTGCCGTAACCTGGTCTGTCGCAAGTGAAGGCCCGTGGGGCGCCACGATCATGTTCTTCTCTGTGGTCATGTCCGGTTTGCTTGCGCTTAACTACTTTGAGCCGCTCGCCGCGAGCCTGAGTTCCGCGCTTCCCGGTACGTGGCAGATGCACGCCGACTTCCTCAGCCTGCTCGGAATCTTCACCGTTTCGTTGGTGCTGTTCCGGGTCGCGACATTGTACCTCTTGCCGAATTACATCGAGGTTCACGCGATGGTATTTGAAGGGGCACGCTGGTTCTTCGGTGGGCTGACTGGTTACATCGCCATGGGTTTCATCCTGCTGAGCCTGCACACCGCGCCGCTGCCGCGTGAGTTCCTGGGATTTCGTCCCGAAGCGAAGAACTTCTTTGGAGCCACGGCGCCCGACCGGCAATGGCTGGGGTTCATGCAGTATTTGTCGGAACGCAATTTCGCGAAATTCGGAACACCGCGAATTTTCGACGGCCGCGAGGAGACCGGTGTGGTCGGCGTCGACAACACGATCTGGCCTTCTTTCCCGATTCGTTACGCTTCCCGCCGGGACACCTACTCGCGCAACATCGGCATCGAAATCATCGAAGTGGGTGAAGATGACAATGGGCGAGGGGGTAACAACGACGACAATAATGGAAACCCCCGAGTCCGCGGCCCCAAAGCCCGCCAGAACGCTCCGGCTTTTTGAGGCAGACTTCGGTAAAGTGCCCAGAGCAGACCATGGAAAATGATGAGGCTGAAATCCTCTACACAAGAAAAGGCCGGGAAGCAGGTTCCCGGCCTTTTGACTTTTGCATTGACGTTACGACGTCCTAGTACCGGTAGTAGTCCGGTTTGTAGGGGCCTTCGACGGGGACGCCGATGTATTTGGCCTGCTCGGGAGTCAGCTTTGTCAGCTTGACGCCCAGTTTGTCGAGGTGCAGACGGGCGACTTCTTCGTCGAGTTCTTTCGGCAGCATGTAAACGCCGACTTCGTATTTCTCGGGTTCGGTCCAGAGGGCGATTTGTCCGAGGACCTGGTTGGTGAAGCTGTTCGACATGACGAACGAGGGGTGCCCGGTGGCACATCCCAGGTTCACCAGACGGCCTTCCGCCAGCACGATGATCGCTTTGCCATTCGGATAGACGAACTTGTCGACCTGCGGTTTGATGTTGACGTGTTCGATGTCTTTGCGGTTTTTCAGGTAGGAGATCTGAATCTCGGAATCGAAGTGTCCGATGTTACAGACGATCGCTTCGTTTTTCATCACGTCGAGGTGTTCGCCCCGGATGACGTCGAAGCAACCGGTGGTGGTGACGAAGATGTCGCCCAGCGGAGCGACTTCTTCCAGCGTCGTGACCTGGTAACCTTCCATCGCGGCCTGCAGAGCGCAGATCGGGTCGATTTCGGTCACGATCACGCGGGCGCCAAGGCCGTCCATCGCGTCGGCACAGCCTTTACCGACATCGCCGTAACCGCAGACGACAACAATCTTGCCGGCGATCATGACGTCGGTAGCGCGTTTGATTCCGTCAGCGAGCGATTCGCGGCAACCGTAGAGGTTGTCGAATTTGCTCTTGGTGACCGAGTCGTTCACGTTGATCGCGGGAACGGCCAGTTTGCCTTCTTTCAACATCTGGTGGAGGCGATGCACACCGGTGGTCGTTTCTTCCGTGAGGCCGTTGATCCCTTTGAGGTATTCGGGGAACCGCTCGTGGACCATGACGGTCAGGTCGCCGCCGTCGTCCAGAATCATGTTGAGTGGCTGACCATCGGGCCAGACGAGGGTCTGTTCGATACACCAGTCGAACTCTTCTTCGTTCATCCCTTTCCAGGCGAAGACGGGAACACCCGTGGCGGCAATCGCAGCGGCCGCGTGATCCTGAGTCGAGAAGATGTTACAGCTGGACCAGCGAACGTCCGCGCCGAGGGCGGTGAGGGTTTCAATGAGGACGGCCGTCTGAATGGTCATGTGCAGGCAGCCGGCGATGCGGGCGCCTTTCAGCGGCTGATCCGGACCGTATTTCTCGCGGATCGCCATCAGGCCGGGCATTTCGGTCTCGGCCAGTTCAATCTCCTTGCGGCCCCACTCAGCGAGGCTGATATCCTTAACTTTGTAATCTGCGGAACTGGTCGTCGACATGCAATTTCACCTTGAGTAAACGATTAGTGTTGCGAGGGTTTCAAAATGGGGTTCAGACTGGTCTCTGCGATGTTGGATTCTGCCGGCAGAATAAGTTCCCATCTGAGCTGCGGAACGGGCAGCAGGCGGATCGGGAAATGTTCGTACTTGGCAGCGAGCAAAGAGCTACGGACCCGGGGCCGCGGTAAAACGGCTGTTTCGTGATTATAGCTGGAAATACCAGCAGGGCTACCGATATCCGGCGGCAGGGAAAGTTTCTCCGCGCCTTCTGCGTGGGCAGGAGCCGGAATTGTTTAAATTTCGTTGAAGAGCGAATGCGTTCAGTGCTACTAACAACGGATTGCGGTCGCGCCGCGAACCGGGGCGTCTTGATGTTGTAAAACTGGTACTGAACAGGTCCTTACCTTAAGAATTTCGCTGCATTAAGACAACCTCTTCGCATTGCAAACTGTACGAAAAGCGGCTTCTGCCCTATCCTAGAGCCCGCATCCCTCGGCCCCGTCCGTTGGCAGTCGCATCCGACCCGAGGCGCAGGCCGACGGTGAAGTCTGATTCTCGTGGCGATCGTGATGTTTCCCACAGAACCCCTATGGCCGGGATTGGGTCTTTTAGGGCACAGGGTTACAATAAACGGGTGTTACAATACGCCCGTGATACATTGATGCAGTCGGCGATGTCTCCAGAGCTCTGATTGTCATCAACGATGCCGCAGGCGACGGAATAGCGGGGGCCGTGGTCATTGCTCAGTCAATCGATGGCGGCTGACCCTGGTGAGAGTTCCGGACGCGGTCGATCCGACTGTGGTCAGTCCGACGATGGTGAAACCGGCCATCGTGAGGCCGGCCAAAGTGAATCACCCGCAGTGATCCTGCCCGCCGCACGCGGGATCGCGTTTTTCCCCTCCGACCGTACCGCGGAATCTTCGTAAGGCATTCCCATACATGCGCTTGGCAGATATTTTCAACGATCCCTCCGAACAACGGTTTTCGATCGAAATCTTCCCTCCCAAAACAGATGCGGGAGAGGAACTGCTGATGGACGCGCTCGTGCGTCTCAAGGATTTTGGCCCCGGATTCGTCTCCTGCACCTATGGGGCGGGGGGAAGTACACGGGACAAGACCTTGCAATGGTGCGAGAAGATTCAGAATGTGCTCCAGCAGACGGCGACAGCACATTTCACCTGCGTTGGCAGCAGCCGTGAGGAATTGCTCGAGTGGCTGAACCAGGCGACCGCTCGGGGTGTCCATAACATCATGGCCTTGAGGGGCGATCCACCCGCGGGAGAAACCGTGTTCAAGGCGGCGGAAGGGGGGCTGGCCTACGCCAACGAACTCGTCAGCCTGATCCGCGAGCACTATCCCGAAGCCGGCATCGGCGTCGCCGGATACCCGGAAAAGCACCTCGAAGCCCCGAGCATGGAAGAAGACCTCGACAACCTGAAGCGGAAAGTCGACGCCGGCGCGGACGTGCTGGTGACGCAGATGTTCTACAATAATGAATACTACTTCCGGTTCCGGGAGGCGTGTGCGAATCGGGACATCAAACTGCCCCTGATTCCAGGCATCATGCCGATTACCAACTTCGCGCGCATTCAGCGGATCACTTCGATGTGCGGAACAGAGATTCCGGATTCATTGGCCTCCCGGTTGGAAGCCGTGAAAGGTGACGAAGAGGCCCAGTTCGAAATCGGGGTCGAGTTCGCCATCAAACAGTGTCGCGAACTCCTCGACGCCGGCGTGCCGGGAATCCATTTCTATGTTCTGAATAAATCACAGGCATGCGAACGTATCCTGGAGGAACTGAACTTTCAGACGGCACAGTGATCAGAACACAGTGATCAGAACAGTGATCAGCGGCATGCATCACGACCATTGACCTGCATCGCTCTTTAAACAGCGACAAACGATAAACAAACGGGAATTGAATTTTATGACAGTCGGAACGGCGCAAGCGGCCGGGGATGTGATTCGGGAATTGCTGGATAAGCGGATTCTGTTGCTCGATGGGGCGATGGGATCGTTAATCATGGCTCAGAGACCAACCGAGGCTGATTACCGGGGGGCGCGGTTTGCCGAGCATCATATCGACCTGAAGAATTGTAACGATATTCTCTGCCTGACTCAGCCGGAGATGGTTCGCGATATTCACTGCCAGTACTTTCAGGCAGGCTCCGACA
Organism: Planctomyces sp.; assembly: GCA_002702685.1. GTDB lineage: Bacteria > Planctomycetota > Planctomycetia > Planctomycetales > Planctomycetaceae > Polystyrenella. Next base: position 4,143 of record PABD01000174.1, on the reverse strand, counting down.
TCGTCGAGACAAACACGTTCAACGCGAACGGGATCTCGATGAAAGAGTATGACCTGCAGGACTACACCGTCGAAATCAACCAGGCGGCCGCACGGCTCGCGCGGGAAGCGGCGGAACAGGTCGGAGCGAAACGTCCCTTGTTCGTCGCGGGCAGCATTGGACCGATGAACCGGTCGCTCTCCATCTCTCCCGACGTGAACGATCCAGGAAAACGGCTCGTGACGTTCGATGAAGTTGTCGATGGTTACCTGTCTCAGATCCATGGTTTGGTGACGGGTGGCGTCGACATCCTGATGCCGGAGACGGCCTTTGATACGTTGAATCTCAAAGCCTGCCTGTTTGCGATCGACAAGTATTTCAAGGAATACAACATTTCGCTTCCCGTGATGGTGTCGGGGACGATCACGGATGACAGCGGTCGCACGATGACCGGTCAGACGATCGAGGCGTTCTGGGCGTCGATCTCGCACTTCGACATGCTGTCGGTCGGACTCAACTGCGCGCTCGGGCCGCAGAAAATGCGATCGTTTATCGAATCGATCTCCGGCATGGCGTCCCCCTACGTCAGTTGTTATCCGAACGCGGGGCTCCCCAATGAAATGGGTGAGTTCGATATGACCCCGCGCGAAATGGGGGGGCACCTGCGTGAGTTTGCAAAGAACGGCTGGCTGAATATTGTCGGTGGTTGCTGCGGCAGCACGCCCGCGCACATCAAGGCGATCACCGAAGCCGTCCAGGGAATCGCACCGCGCAAACGCCCGGATGTTCCGCACTACTCGATCTACAGTGGCCTTGAAGATCTGACCGTCCGTCCCGAGACGAACTTCCTGATGATCGGCGAACGGACGAACGTCACCGGTTCGCGTAAATTTGCACGGCTCATTCGCGAAGGGAATTACGACGAAGCACTCTCCGTTGCGCGCCACCAGATTGAAGGTGGAGCGAACATGCTTGACGTCAACATGGACGAAGGCCTGCTCGACAGCGCGGAAGCGATGAAGACTTTCCTCAACCTGTTGTCCGCCGAACCGGATATCTGCCGCGTGCCGATCATGATCGACAGCTCGAACTTCAACGTGATTGAAGCGGGGCTGAAGTGTATCCAGGGAAAGGGCGTTGTAAACTCGATCAGCCTGAAGGAAGGCGAAGAGAAATTCCTCGAACAGGCTGCGTTGGTCCACCGGTACGGCGCTGCGATGGTGGTGATGGCCTTCGATGAAGAAGGTCAGGCGGTGGATGCCGATCACAAAGTCTCGATCTGTCACCGCGCCTTCAAGTTGCTGACAGAGAAGATTGGGATCCCCGCGGAAGATATCATCTTCGACCCGAACATTCTCACGGTCGCGACGGGGATGGATGAGCATAACAACTATGCTGTCGAATTCTTCGAGGCTGTCAAACGGATCAAGGAAACCTGTCCCGGTGCGAAGACTTCGGGGGGCGTGAGCAACGTATCGTTCTCCTTTCGCGGTAACGATGTGGTGCGCGAAGCGATGAATGCCGCGTTCCTGTATCACGCCATCAAGGCGGGACTCGATATGGGCATCGTCAACTCGGCTCAACTGGAAGTCTACGAAGAAATCGAACCGGAACTGCTGGAGCGTATCGAGGACGTGCTGCTGAACCGGCGCGACGATGCAACCGAGCGGTTGATTGAGTACGCCGAAAAGGTGAAAGAGCAGGCGAGTGGCCCGAGCGAGAAGAAGGTCGATGTCTGGCGGCAGGGAACAGTTGAAGAACGACTGCAACATGCCTTGCTGAAGGGTGTCACCGATTACATCGATGAGGACATCGAAGAAGCGCGCCTCAAATACCCGAAGCCGCTCGATGTCATTCAGGGACCGTTGATGGACGGGATGAATGTCGTCGGCAGATTGTTCGGTGAAGGGAAGATGTTCCTGCCGCAGGTTGTCAAAAGCGCTCGCGTGATGAAAAAGGCGGTCGCCTGGTTGATGCCTTATATGGAAGCGGAAAAGGAGGAGGCCGGGGGGGCGGATCAGTCTCGCGGCAAAATCCTCATCGCCACCGTGAAGGGGGATGTACACGATATCGGCAAGAATATCGTGGCGGTCGTGCTGCGCTGCAATAACTTTGATGTGATTGACCTCGGAGTGATGGTTCCCGCAGAGAAAATTCTCGCGGCCGCCATCGAGAAAGGGGTCGATATCATCGGCTTGAGTGGTCTGATTACGCCCTCGCTCGACGAGATGGTGCATGTCGCCCGTGAGATGAAACGGCTGGAGTTCCGCGTGCCGCTGTTGATTGGCGGGGCGACGACCAGTTCCAAACATACCTCGGTGAAAATCGCCACGGAATATGGCGAGCCCGTCGTGCATGTCGCCGATGCATCCCTGTCAGTGCCGGCGGTGGAATCGCTGCTCGATAAAGAACGACGTAAGACATTCATTGAAAAGAATGCCTCCCAACAGGAACGGGATCGCGAACTGTTCAGCAAACGGCAGACGGTGAACCTGATTCCTTACGCGGATGCATGCGAGCATCGTTGGACATGCGATTGGGATTCGGCACAGATCGACAAACCGGCGTTCCTCGGACTGCGTCCGATAGAAGTCGAACTGAGTAAGCTTGTGCCGTACATCGACTGGTCTCCGTTCTTCCATGCCTGGGAGCTGCGGGGCAAGTATCCGAAGATCTTCGAAGACGAACACGTCGGCACCGAAGCGAAAAAGCTGTTCGACGATGCCCAGAATCTGCTCAACCAGATCGTGAATGAAAAACTGCTGACGGCTAAAGGCGTGTACGGGTTCTGGCCTGCGAATTCGGATGATGGGGACATCGTTCTCTACACCGACGAATGCCGCACTACCGAGAAGTTGCGATTCAACATGCTGCGGCAGCAGTGGGAGCGGAAGGACCAGACAGTCTTCCGTTCACTGGCCGACTACGTCGCGCCGATCGATTCCGGTCGCGCGGATTACCTCGGGGCCTTCGCCGTGACGGCGGGTCTCGGATGCGCCGACCTCGTGAAGAAGTTCGACGCCGATCACGATGACTATCACTCGATCATGACGAAAGCACTCGCCGACCGACTGGCGGAAGCATTTGCCGAGTACCTGCATCAGGAGGCTCGCGTCGACTGGGGTTACGGCAAGGAAGAGCATCTGGACAGTGAGGAAATGATCGGCGAGAAGTATCGTGGAATCCGCCCGGCGTTCGGCTATCCGGCCTGCCCGGATCACACGGAGAAATGGAAACTGTTCGATCTGCTCGACGCGCCATCCAATACGGGAATCACGCTCACGGAGAGCCTGGCGATGTTGCCGGCGGCTTCCATCAGCGGCATCTATTTCGGTCACCCCGAAAGCCGATACTTTGCGGTGGATCGCATCACCCGCGAGCAGGCTGAAGATTACGCTCGACGCAAAGGGATGGAACTGCAAGAGGTCGAACGGTGGCTGTCGCCGAACCTCGGATACGAGCCCGCGAGCCCGGCCTCCGTTTAACGGACTTGCCTGGCGCCGCGACGGCATCCTTCTCTAACGCAGGGACTCGAGGTAGCTCAACAGATTTTGGAATTCCTGCGTGGTGATCTGGTCGATGAGTTTGTCGGGCATGATCGATTTGTTCTGCGGGCTTTGGGATTCGATCTCGGTGAGCGGGATGAGATTCACCCGTCCGCTGGTTTCTCCCAGTTGCAGTTTGCCATCGGCGGTTTCGCCCAGATGAATGCCGCTGAAGGTTTTGCCATCTTCGGTCAGGACGGTGTAGGTGGTGAACTGCGGCGCGATTTCGGCATGCGGTTCGAGAATGGATTCGGCCAGTTTTCCACGGACCGATGTGCGGGCGATGTTGGAAAGATCGGGGCCGATCTCGGCACCGCGCCCCTGCACCATATGGCAGCGACTGCAACCGGCGCCCATCTGATGAAAGAAGACCCGGCGACCCGAGATGGGGTCTCCCGCTTTCTTGCCGGCGGCTTTCCAGTCTTTCAGCTCGGCTGGCCGCGCGAGCAGCGCATCCTGCATGAATTGCGGGAACTCCGGACCCAGATGGACGAATCCGAACTGTTCGGCCAGTTCGTTTTTCTGCGCGGCTTCGAGGTTCGCGTTCAGGGTATCGAACTGGGCGAGGTATTCCTTGGGGAAATCCGCCAGGTTCGGAACGCCGCGCAGACTCCGCAGG
>PABD01000173.1 GCA_002702685.1 Planctomyces sp. | reverse complement strand
TGCGTATTCTGCGATCGTCACTCCGGGATAATAGTGTTCGAGTATCTCTTCCACCGTCTTGCCTTCGATCGCCATACCACGAGCGCCCCACTGGCAGAGCCCCACACCATGGCCATGTCCCGCGCCGTGGAAACGGAGCTGGTCGTCCTTCAACTCGAGGGTGAATGTCGGGCTCGGCATATCCGGGAACAGCGTGCGGATCTGCTGTCCGTTGAGTGTCTGAGTTGTTCGTCCATCGCTGAACCGAAAACGCGCCGACGGCCCCGATTTGTTACTCAGATTCTCGCACGCGGTCAACTTGCCGAAGCGCGCGCCGCGGCGTAGGAACTCGCGGCTCAGATATTCCGATGCATTGGCGACAGAGTATTTGCGTTCCCACTTATACAAGTCTGCCGCCGCGCAGTAATCACAATGCACCGACTTGAGCAAGGGGACGGCGTCGGGAAACAGCATCAATCCTTCGGTCGTCTCTCCTCCGCAAACGGCTGAATAATACGTGCTGAACAGTTCCCCCTCATAAAGACAAACCTGCCCCGCCGTCTCGCGCGCGAGTCGTCGACTGATGGCCGATTCCCCTGCGAGTCGGCGTCCGTCACCCGCCCGGTACTGCATCCCCAGGTACTGCTGACTGAGCGTAGTGGCATACAGATCAAAATAGGGTTCGTCCGCCGTTTCCTGACGACGAAATAGTGCGTACGTCCGCGCGATGATCGCCTGTGCTTTCCTCGCTTCATCCGGAAAGGATGCCGGCATCTCGCTGTCGACGACGCTGCCGAGGTACGCTTCCAGCGGGACATGATTCACCGCGATCAGTCTGCCGCTCTCCAATCGATGAAACCAGATTTCCCCCCGGTATTGGTGGTCGTTCACCCAGAAATCAGGGGAGGCGTCCGTTTTCAAACGGATCAGATTCGCGGGCAGGGCTTCCGCGCCGAGTTGAATCCCGGTCGCGTCGCTCGTGGCCTTAACATCGACTTCGCGGATGATCGGTTCGAGCGTCCGCAGCGGGGCGTCATCGCGATTGAGATACACCTCAAAGGGCGCACTGCAGGAGAACTGAAAGGCTTTCCGCGCGGAGTTCGTCAGACTGACGCGCATCGTGACCGCCGCTGTCGCGGCGCTGACGGGTGCCTCGCTGGCGGAATCGCCTTCTTCGTCCAGTCTTTCAGCGGTGACCGGCAAGGTCTCTTCTGAGTCGGGGCGCGCGGGGAAATCATCCTGGCGAGCACGCCAGAAGAGCGCGAAGCCGACACCGAAGATCAGCACGACCAGGGCCAGTCGAACCCGCATGTTGACTCCTCCACGCGGTGGAAAACAGGAAGGCGATAACAAAACAGACACAGTCGCGATGGGTGCAACTGTGTCTGTCGTTGATCATCAGATTTATCAGAAGGCTGGATCAGTCGTTACGAAGCGACAGGTTCAGCTCCTGGAGTTTCGCGCGAATCTCGTTGAGTGAAGTCACACCGAAGTTACGGCTGGAGAGCAGTTCATCCGGTGTCTTCAGGATCAGGTCACCAATGGTGGCCATATTGAGACGCGACATACATTTGCGGGCCCGGACCGACAGGTCGAGTTCGCTGATCGGTTTGTTGAGCAGCATCTGTTCCTGAGGGCTGAGGTTCTGCATCTGGTACGACGTATCGGACGTTTTCTTTTTGAGGTTCTGTCCGATCGACAGGTTGTGTGCCGAGAGCATCTCGCGGATCTCTTTCAGCGATGTTTCGCCAAAGTTCTTTCCGCCCAGCAGATCCTGCTCGGTCGTCGTGGTCAGATCGCCCAGCGTGTTGATGTTCATCGCCTGCAGACAGTTGCGCGACCGGACCGACAGTTCGAAGTCGGTGATCGGGCGACCGAGGAGCTGCTCCATACGCGCTTCGTTCTTCGCCGATTCTTCATCGTAGAACATGTCTTCGGTGGCGCGAATATCTTTGAGGTACAACTTCGCGCGCAGGTTGGTGGGATCGGCATCGAGAACTTTACGGAAGCAGAATGCCGCCGCGTTGTAGTTTTCGCTGTCTTCATACAAGAGGCCGAGGTTCATCAGGGCACCCATGTAATACGGGGGCTTCGACAACGCCTGTTCATACAGACGAATCGCTTCCTGATCGTTTCCTCGCAGTGCGTTTTCCGCGGCGAGACGGAACAATGCGGGGGCGTGCTGATTGTTCATGTCGACCGCGCGTTCAAAATATTCGATTGCGCCGTAGGTATCACCGCGATCGGAGAGAATGCAGCCCATCTGGTACGAGTACTCGGCGCGGCTGGCGGCCTCGGCGGCGACACTGCGGAGCAACTGCTCGGCGGAATCAAGCTGTCCGCTTTCACGCATCGCGCCGGCCTGGCGAAGCACACACTCGATACGGTCGTAACCGAGTTGAGCGGCAGTCTGGAATTTCTTGGCTCCTTCTTCGTGATGACCCAGCGCGTTCAAAACGCAGGCGTGGTAGAAGGTGCCGACGGCATCGTTTTTGATCTTCGACAGATATTCGTTCGATTTGCGATGATCGCCCATCAGATAAGACGAGATGCCGACCTTGACCAGTTCCAGTTCCGAGGGAGCCGATTTGGAATCGACGGCGCTCTGGAGTGCGTTCACTTCGCGGCGAATTTCGGGGTACTGGTTGGTGGCGATCACCGTACGGAGTTTGCTCACTTCGATCGTCCCGAAATGGGACCCATCGGAAAGGAGCTGATGAATATTGACCTGTTCTTCGGGCATGACCGGCATGGTTCCTCTATGCCTAAGAGCTATGTGGGACAGAAATTGCGCAGAATCCCCCAAGTAATCCCATACTTTGGCGAGAATCCAACAGTATAATCAGTCCGTCCCAGCTTGCAACCGGTCGGGCAATTCCGGTGCCGACTCGCCCCAAAAAAACGGATTTCCGACAGCCTTTGCTTCCGACCGGGCGGAGTCCGACAAATAGCCGATTTCGGACGGAACTCACCTTGAGAAATTCCCGTCCGGCGTGATAATTGGCTCGGCTCGCCAAACAAAAGTGTTCATAAGAACACACCTTTGTTTTGTTCGCCGTTGCATTTTCTGGACACTTACCTCATTTTTGGCGGTGAGACCGTCCGATATCAACTGATGTTGCTCCAGTGATCCATTAATTAAGAGCCTGGAGACATGCATTAGCTAAAGAATGCATCTAATCAACCTCATTGCCAGATCCGACAGAGGGCCTAATTATCCGCGTTAGCCCGGATCACTCAAAGATGAGTGCTGAGCACTATCTGATCCGCGTTATTCTCGCAGTTCATCCTACAGTCGCAGCGCATCGAGGTTTTCAAAACAAACTGTCAGTTGTCGAAACCGATAACTGACAGTTTTTTTACGCGCCGAGCTCAGCCTCAACCTGACCTCACCTGGCGACCGCCGACCTGTCTGACCGACATAATCCTCTCCAACCCGGTTAAAATACGCTCTCATCCCATTTCGCGGATGTAAATCGCGTAGCATCCCCGTAGACTCACAGGGAAGCTCCTCCTGGCGAAGCGGGAGTTTCGTCGGACACTATCGAATTTACGCTCGCGCCCAGCCAATTCCCCTGTAGAATGGGCGAAAATAAGGTCCACGGCAGGGGGCGACATCGGTATACTGAAGCTGCCACAAGCTTGAATCCATTCAGAATTCCCCATTCGTCCGACACCACGCGGGGTTGCCGACCCCAAACGAATCGCCCCGAGATGACTCGCTCTCCTCATAGAGCCGTCCGGGCCAACCTCTCTCATCAGCTGACTTCAGTGAGTCTTACATGTCCAGTTCGGAAAATATTGAAAAACAGGAAATGCAGGACGATCTCCATAAGGCCCGGAACCTGATCAAAAAGCTGGCCCAGGAAATTGAAGAACTCGTTCGCTCCCCCATCGATCCACCCACGTTCTTCCGGGAGTTTCTGAAACGCGTCGTTCAGGCCCTGCACGCGCCGGCCGGGGCGGTCTGGCTGCTGGACGCCAATAAACAGTTACAGCTTATCGCCGATCTCAATCTGCGCGAAACCGGCTTTTATGAACAGCCCGGAAGCCTGCAGAAAAACCATCAACTCATCGCACAAACGATTTCCACGGGCGAAGCCGTCATCCATCGCCCGGGTAACCCCGCGACGCCTCTCCCGACCGATCATCTGATCATTCTCGCTTCATTGCAGCGGAACAGTGAAGTCGTCGGCGCTGTAGAAATCTTCCAGCGATCCGATGCGACTCCCAGTTCGCACAGCGGCATGCTGCAATTCGTAGAACATCTGGCAGGCTTGGCTTCCAAATACCTGAGCAAAGATACCGAAACGCAGACAACGACCGCGGTCGGACCGGTTCAGGAAAACTACGATCAGTTTCTGAACGCGCTCCACCGGTCACTCGATCTCAAGCAGGTCGCGGCCACGGCAGTGAATGATTCCCGCCGCCTGCTGAACTGCGACCGCGTTACGCTGTGTGTGAAGCGGGGACGCAAAGTGACCGTCCAGGCCATCAGTGGTCAGGACAAAGTCAATCATCGCGCGAACCTTGTCCGCAGCCTGCGAAAACTGTCCGAGTCCGTGATGAGCACTCGCGAGCCGTTCGCATTCTACGGTAAAGCCGACGAACTTCCTCCGCAGCTCGAGCGCCTCCTGACCAACTACCTGCAGGAGAGCGAATCGCGCATGTTGCTGATCCTCCCCCTGCTCAAACCGGACAAGCTCGTTCGCGACGAAGACGAAATCGCCGGTAAAGTCCGCAAGCAGGATAAGCCGCAACCGCTCATCGGTTGCCTGGTCATCGAACAGATCAACGAAAGCGAACCGCGCGCCGGCGTAAAGCAGTACGCCGATCTGATCGAAGAGCATATCGCGATCGCGCTCAACAACTCGCTCGAACACAAACGCATTTTCCTGCTCCCCGTCTGGAACTTCTTTGGATCGATTCAGGAGTGGTTCAAAGGGCGTAAGCTGGCCAAGACGTTGGGGGTGATCGCCCTGATCGTGGCCATCGGCAGCGCGCTCGCCTTTATCCCCTGGGATTACCGGGTTGAAGGGGAAGGACGCCTGATGCCGATCGAACGGCGTACCATCTTCGCCACCGCGAATGCGGAGGTGGAACAGGTCCACGTAAACGGTGGAGAACTGGTAGAGAAAGGCGCGCTCCTGATCGAACTCCGCGATAAGGAGCTCGAGATGACTTACCAGAAAACGATCAAGGAATTCGAATCGAAATTAACCGAGATCCAGGCGCTCGAAACCGAAATCGGTAATCTCAACGACTCGCGGCGATCTGCCGAGGAGCGCGAAGCACAGGAAATTGATCTGACCGGAAAACGGGCGAGCGCCGTGGCCGCCGCCCAGGGTTTCGCCGAACAGCTCAAGTTGCTCAAAACACGGTTTGCGGCGCTCAAGATCACGTCCCCCATCAGCGGCAGGGTCACGACGGAACAGATCGAACAGCTGTTACTGAATCGCCCCGTTAACTGGGGAGAATCGCTGATTGAGATCATGGATGAGAGCGGACCATGGCGGTTAGAGCTGGAAGTCGAAGAAGACCGCTACGGTCACCTCGCCCAGGCGCAGAAAGCGATGGGAACGGAAGCCCTGCCGGTGGAATACATCCTGGCAACCGCGCCCGAGCACACGTTCGATGGCACCCTCGAGCGAATCTCGACCCGGGCCAATACGTCATCGGAAAATTCCAACATCCTGCAGGTCAACGTGAAGATCGATGAGAAAGAGATCCCGAACTTGCGGATCGCGTCGGAAGTCCGGGCGAAGATCAACTGCGGCAAGAAGAGCCTCGGTTACGTCCTCTTCGGTGACGTGATCGAATTCCTTCGGAAATACCTCTGGCTGTAGGAGTAGCCGATCGGAGACAGCGACGGGGCGAGCTATTCCGTCAGCTCCAGGTACGGGTCGATCCCCATTTGCAGATAGGAGCGGTTTCTTTGTTGCTCATGCTTGAGCAACTGCTTGCGATTCTTGCGGTGCGCTTTCTGAATTTTGCGCTGGGCCGATTTGAACAGCCGATGCATACTGGCCGACAACTCCGCTTTACTTGTCTTCTGCGCTTTCTTCTTCAACCGGTCCTGTTCCCGGGCGGGCAATGACCGGAAGAGTTCATCCTCCCAGGACAAGAAGAACTGATACGATCCCGGGTCGCCCTGACGCGCGGAACGACCAATCAGCTGCCGGTCGATCCGGTCGGAAGTATGCATCTCCGTAGCGATGACATGCAGGCCGCCCGACTTTCGTACGATATCATCGAGCAGAATGTCCGTACCACGCCCTGCCATATTGGTCGCAATGGTGACCCGTTTGGCGTGCCCGGCGTCTTTGACGATTTCCGCCTCGCGCTCATGTTGGTGAGCATTCAAAACCTGGTGCGGAATGCCACGGACCAGCAACAACTGCGACAACGCTTCGGATGCCTCCACGGATGGCGTTCCGATCAGCACGGCACGATTCATTTCGCGGAGCGATTCGACATCGTTCGCCACCGCCTCCCACTTGCTTTTGAGGTTGGGGAAGAACCGGGGTGGGAGTCCTTTGCGGATGCAGGGTTTGTTCGTCGGAATGACGGCAACTTTAAGATGAAAGGTCTTCTTCAATTCACGACGCGACGTATACGCCGTTCCGGTCATGCCGGAGAGATGCGTGTAATGTCGAAAAAATTCCTGAACGGTAATCCGCGCCGCCTGACCTGTCGCCGCGGTGATCGGCACCATCTCTTTCGCTTCGATCGCCTGATGCAGACCATCCTGCCACTTTCGCCCCTCCATGATACGTCCGGTTGATTCGTCGACGATATGAATCTTGTCTTCGACGACCACGTAATCCCGGTCCCGCTGAAAACCGTAATGCGCGACGATCGCCCGTTCGACCTGCGTGTAGATCCGCTGCGTTTCGATTCGATCCAGCACGGTCGGTTTTTTGATCAACATCAGATGGCGACATCCCGCATCCGTGAGATAGGCCGAACGGCGTTCCGGATCGAAAATGTAGTCTTCGACCGGTTTCAGGTTTTTACAGATACGCTGACTCCACCGCATCAACGTCACATTGGCGGAATCGTTCGATTTAAGCAAACCGATGATGAGCGGTGTACGCGCTTCATCGATCAGAATACTGTCGGCCTCGTCAATCAGCGCGAAGTAGTGACCGCGCTGAACCATGCCGTCTTCACGCTGTTTGAAGAGCGCGCGATGACCATTCTGTCTGCGGGCCGAGTTACCATCCGCCCCCGCCCGCAGGCGATCGCGCAGAAAGTCGAAACCGAGTTCCTTAGCCGTACAGTAGGTGATATCGCAGGCGTATGCTTCGCGTCGTTCATCGGGCTCCATTTCGGACGTAATACAACCGACCGACAAACCGAGTGCTCGATACACCGGCCCCATGAATTCAGCGTCACGCTGAGCAAGATAATCGTTAACCGTAATCACGTGCACTCCCTTGCCGCGAAGGGCCCGCAGGTAAGAGGGCATGACGGCCGTCAGCGTTTTTCCTTCCCCCGTCTGCATCTCTGCGATATGACCTTCAAAAAGGGCGATCGCTCCCATAATCTGCACGGGGTACTGTTCCATTTTGAGGACGCGCCGTGAAGACTCGCGTGCGAGAGCAAACGCGGCGGGAAGAATCTCCTTGAGGTCCTGAACGGACTTCGCCTGCCAGCGAATCTCGCGGCCCATCATCAGAAGATCTTCCTCGGAATGATTTTTGAGCTTTTCGGACCTGGCGATGATGTCATTCGCCATGGACCGCCAGCGGGAAATGCGCGCGGCGTTCGGGCGACCTCCGGTTTTCATCCAGTGCCAGGCAGTGTTCAGCTTCGACACGATGTCCTCGAACAGTCATCCAAGTGGGAACCGATCATCCGGGGCTAACGGTGCATGTCGGTCAAATGCAACTGTTTCGTCCAACGACGGCCAGTGACGATGCTTAAACGGTTCGTGAAATGTTTCTCAGGATAACCACCACCAGCAGAGGGCGGCGATCGCGGATATCATAAGCAGTCCCGCGACCAGATAGATCCCCATTTTCGACCGACCCGCGCGTTCTTGCTGTTTTTTCGACCAGTCGGTCGTGTAATCGATCTCAAACTGATAAATTTCCGCGATCATCAGCCGGTCCCCCGGTTTCAGGATCGAACTTCGCGTCTCCACTCCGTTCACCCTAATCCCGTTCCGGCTGTCGAGGTCGGTCACTTTCCAGTACTGACCGTTGAAGATCATGCGGCAATGATTGGAGGAGACCATCCCGGAATCGAACCGGATGTCGGATTTGGGACTGCGACCAATCAGCAGTTCCGAGCGATGGAGCGGAATGGTTCCCTGGCCATCTCGATTGATCAATCGACCATATCGGGCGGGGGGACGGGCATCACCGATTCCCTGTTCCGCAAACGACGGCGAGTTCCCCCGGCGCTCGACCTCTTCCTCTCGAAACGACTTTTCCGTTTCCAGCAGCATGTTCGTCTGGGTCGATTTGAGAATCGGGCTGGTCTGGGAAGGAGGACGACCGACCGACGACGTTCCCCCTTCGCCGCGTCCCCGATTGGCGGCTTTCGTCATGCGCCGCCGCGCGTCTTCCCGGCGAAGTTTCAATATCGCTTCGAAATCAAAATCGATCGGTTCTTCTTTCGCGAGAGGTTTGATTGCTTCAGCGACTTCCGCGGCCGTCTGGTAGCGGTCCTTCGGATCTTTGGCGGTCATCTTCGCGATGATCTGATCCACCGCGGCGGGAACGTTGGGAAACTTGCTCCGCACGAGGGGGAATGGCTTGTCGCGGTGCGCTTCGATTTTCTCCGCAGTCGTTTTGACGGAGAAGGGGAGCAGCCCTGTCAAAATGGAGTAGAACGTGCCTCCCAATCCGTAGATATCCGCCCGCCGATCAACGTTGTGGCTGTCTTCGGATTGCTCGGGCGCCATGTAATCGAGCGTACCGACTCCGTCGTGACCGAAGATCATCGAGAGCGAAAACTCTTCTTCCTCGGCACCTTCCATCAATGCGAGACCGAAGTCGAGAATCTTGACTTCCGCTTTTTCGTTGACGAGGAAGTTTTCCGGTTTGATATCCCGGTGCACAATGCCGCGATCATGCGCATAGTGCAGGCCTTCCGCCATCTGTTTGATAATATGACAGGCCACCGGCCAGGCGACCGGCCCCTGCTGCATCACCAGTTCGCGCAGACTGATGCCGTGCACGTATTCCATCACAATGAAGTGACTTCCCGCGGCTTCGCCCGAGTCCACCGTCTGCGTAATCGTCTTGTGGG
>PABD01000172.1 GCA_002702685.1 Planctomyces sp. | reverse complement strand
GGCCGAAGTCAAGGTACCCGCCGCGAGCTGAGCCAGATCGTTCGGTGCCTGACCGTTGGCGACGACTTGAATCTGCGCGATGCTTTCGAGATAGGCCCGGGTTCCTTCGACCGGCACGCCCGCCAGTTGTTGATTGATCGCTACGATCACATCCACCGTGGTCGATAACTCGTCGCCCGTGGGGAGTTGCGCGCCGCTGCGACTGATCGCACCGCGGAGAATGGAATCGATCACGACCGGTTCGGTCAGGTCGAGCAGTGCGCCCGGATCCGAAAGCAGGGCGGCGATCTCGGCATAGATCAAGCGTCCGGCCAGGTCCGCCGGGATGCCCCCCTGCAGCCCGGAAATGAACGCCGCCATCTGGGACGCGGTTCCGTAGAGCTGGGCATTTGCGGCAAATGCCTGGGCCGCCACCGTATCGCCGTTGTTCGCCAGGGGAATCAGGTGAGAGCGCAGGTAGGCCGGTTCCGTGATGGACAGGGCGTCGGCCACGACGGTCTCGGCAGCCGCCGTGTCGATCTGCTGCGCTTCCTGGATGGCGGCCACGAGGGTGCTGAGTGGCGAGACGACCGGGTAACCGACAGGGGCCACCAGGGGGACGATCATTGGCATTCCCGTCGACGAGTCGACCCCACCGCGGACGACGAACTGGCCTTCGGTGGGATCGATGAAGCCATCCTCGTTCACGTCGAATTCGGCGAGGGACGGAATAGCGACGAAACCGTCATACCCGGACTCCGCAATCGGTTCCAGCAGTTCAACTTCATCAAACACCCCGTTGCCGTTGGCATCGACAAAGTCTGGGACTTGATTGAAGTTTGCATCGAAGAAGGTGGTCGCACCGTCGATATAGCCATCCGTCAGACTGAGTCCTGAGAAGGGGTTTTGTGTTGATATGAGCTGGTCAGGGGTAGGAATATGAATCAGGTCATCATACCAGTTCGAGTCGTCTGATGACGACGATGACGTTGTTGTTGGTGGGGGCGTCGGACGGACGTCGTTGTCACGAATGACCATTTCAAATGTCGATACACTGCTACCAGCGCGGCTCGTGGAAAAGACGAAGGTTTCCGTGGACTCGTAAGTATCGTCGTTGACGACAAAAATCTCGATGGGAATTTTAGTCTGATAGGCGTTGAACGTGTACGTTCTCGTGTACCAGTAGGTTTTGAACCATTTCCCGGACGAATGCAGCGCAAACCCATCGATACTGAGGTCATTTGTTGGCCTGAAAAATGGAATGGTATTTTTCACGCTGACCACAACATCCACGGGAGTGTCGGACGCATGAGACAATCTGAGAGTTGCCGTAAGCGGGCGTGTACGGCCTTCGTAGGTATCGATGGAAATCGTCGACCACGAGGGGACAGGCTCGGACTCATTGTCGGTGACCTCAACCGTTCTGGTCAGGGCTTGAGGTGCATCGGCCAGCGTGAATCCCTGCCCGGCACCCAGTTTGACTGTCAGAGTTTCCGTACTTTCAAAGGTATTGTCGTCGGTGATGTCGATTTCAACATAACCGCGATCTTCACCGGCATCGATGCGGACCGTTGCGTAGACGAGAGCATATTCCGAGCTCTTCATCTGCCGGGAGGAAACCGTCACGGGCACGAAGATCGTATTGTTGACCCGCTTGTTCAGAAAGACGGGAATCTTAATGGTTCCGACGGATTCGGCTGCGGAAATTGTCCTTGCGGATGCCGCCTGTCCAAATCCATCGAAGGAGATGATGGGATCGTCATCCCGAACGACGATAGCCAGACTGTTGTTGCCAATCAGCCGGGCATTCTCTGGTGTTCCCACGTTGATGACGATGACCTCGTCATTACCGGGAGTATCATTGTCGACAATTGCCAGGCCTCGTGTTGCTGACAGTGCTCCCGCCGGGATCACAATTGGTGTCGTGTCCACGAAGAAGTCCACACTGTTTTCCAAGTCACTGGTGAACGAAATGGGGATGGACACATCCACGGTCGAGATTTTCGAAAGCGTGGCGGTGATGGTCCCCTGGCCGACATCCTCCCAGAATTCAGAGGGGCTGGTCGTCACGGTGACAAAGCGCGTATCGTCATCGATGATCCGGGCCTGATGCGAGATCGTGCTGCCCAGCAGGTTCGTTGTCTGGAAAAGCAGGTTCTCGTCCGCTTCTTCGGTTCCATCATCGATCAACTCGACCGAGATGATTTTCTCAGTGTCGCCCGGATCAAAGGTCACATCAAAAGTAGTACCGAGCGCCGAAGTGTAGTCGTCCCCGTTGACCGCACTCCCCGAGAGTGTAATTGTCGTCGTAATCGGGGAGGTTGATTCGTTGGAGAGCGTGAGTAGCACATCGTATTTTCCAGCCGTTTCACTGACCTGTTTCAGGACCGAAGCGAACTGCATCGTCGGGGTGTCACTCAGCTTGACAATATGAGTGAGTGCAGCGGGTTGGCCGGTTGTCGCGGGAATCGTCGCGTAGTCCGCACTGACGAGCTGTACCTGGATCTGTTCGACACCTTCGCCGATGGTATCATCCAGAAGATGCAGGACCGTGCTGGCTGAAAGTTGACCGGCAGGAATGACGATGACCGGGTTGTCGAACAGGTAATCCGCACCGAGCGTTGCCGTCCCTCCGGTCGTCAAGTTGACGGTCACATCCCGCCCGGAAATTTCGGAGAGTGAGACCGTCACCGGAATGGCCAGATCCTGTTCATCCAATGTCTGCCCGGGGCTGCTGAGGTACACGGCCGGTTCGGGGTCATCGTCCAGCAGCTGAATTTCAATCGGATCGGCTGAGGCCAGGCTGGCGTTGGAGGGGACACCAAAGTGCACGATCAACGACTCGACATGTTCATCCAATGCATCCGAGATATTCCGAATGGTGATGGCAGCGGACGTCTGCCCTGCCGGGATGACGATCTGCGTGGGTGCCATGCCGGAAAAACCAGCTTCCTCGAAATCGATGTCCGGAATCGCCGTGCCGGAATAGGAAAGCGGGATAACGACATCCTCGGATAGCGGATTTTCGATGGTGGCAATGAGTTCGGAAACAACCGACTGCAGTCCGGGGGCTTCCGCGATTTCCGTTTCCGTCGCCGTGATCGTCACCGGAGGAGCGATCACCACGCGGAAGTCTTTCGTCGACTCCGCGCCGTCACTGTCCGTGACCGTCAGGCTGGCGAAGTATTCTCCGCCGGCGGCATACGTGTGCGTCACTTCGGAGACGTCATTGAAAATCGTGCCGTCCCCCATATCCCAGACGATGGTGAAAGGGGTATCAATCCCCGCATCGGTGATATTGGCGGAGATCGTAATCGGGTTGCCGAAGGAGGTGGATGTGTCGGTCACTCCCGTGATCACCGGAGCGACATTTTCGACGACCAGTTCGAAGGTCGTGTCGGTCGACAACCCTCGTTCATTGGTCGCGGTGACGGTCACCGTTTGAGAATCATCCGGTCCATCGCTGGTGTCCCAGGACCAGATCCACGTTCCGTCCCCATTGTCCTGAATCGTTCCGACCGAAGCGGACAGCGTAACTTCGAAACCTTCGGCGTCGAAGTACGTCCCGGAATTGGTCGCTGAGTCTCCTTCATCAACGGTAATGTTTTCATTGTCCGCTGCGACATGGGGCGGCTCGTACAGAATCCGGTACTGCTGGGCATACACACCATAGTTATCCCCATCCTGGTACTGGCTCTGCCACACAATGACAACGTCTCCTGCTTCATTAATGCCAATAGAGGGAATATTTTGAGTACCTGCGGTCTCCGAATTCACTCGGAATTCCGATCCCAAGGCATTCCCCTGCGCATCATATCGCTGCGCAAAGGCGCCGAAGTAGCTGCCGTCCTGTTCTGAATCCGTCCAAGTAATAATGAATTCTCCCGTGTCGGCGATCGCTGCCGACGATAAATATTGGGTGCCGCTGATGTAGCTATTCACCTGAAATTCGTCTCCCAGGGGGGTTCCCAGTGAGTCGTATTTTCGCGCGAATACTCCAACACCGCTACCATCCTGTACGCTATCCCAGGAGATGAGAAACTCTCCGCTCGCATTCATGGAAATAGAAGGGTAGTTCTGACTGGAAAGTGTCGTCGAGTTGACACGGAATTCACCTCCGATCGGTTGGCCAGCAACGTCATAACGCTGCGCATAGATTCCGTAGCTGCTACCATCTTGTGTCCGGTCAGCCCACGTGATAACGGAGCCGCTATCCGCGGAAATAGCTGTTGATGCATGGTGTTGATGATCGAGTGAGTAGGTGTTGACGTGGAACTCACCACCAATCGGGTTGCCGTCCGAATCATACCGTTGAGCATAAATGCCGTCGCCACTGCCGTCCTGTTCAAAGCTCGCCCAACTGATCAGAAACTCGCCGGAGTCGGCCATGGAGACTGACGGTCGGGCCTGAATGCTGGTTGTGTATGTGTTAACGCGGAATTCGGCTCCGAGGGCCGTTCCATCAGCAGCGAATCTGCGGGCAAAGATGTCGTCGGTTCCATCTGCGTCGCTCTGCCAGGCGACGACGAACTCCCCTGTGCTTGTCATCGAAATAGAGGGATACCGCTGAGCATTGTCGATAATCGTGTTGACTGGGAATTCATCGCCCAGGGTATTTCCATTGCGGTCAAATCGCTGCGCATAAATTCCAAAGGAGCTACCATCCTGGCCCTCACTCGTCCACACGACAATGTGGTCTCCATTCGCGGCGAGAGCGACATTTCGAGAGGACGGCCCCGAGGTTCCCTGTGAGGATGCGGTATAGGTATTGACCTGTCTTTCAGGCCCCACCGTTACCATCGGCGGGACATCCAGAGAAAACCGCTGGGAGAAAATCCCGCTGCCGTCCTGGTCTGCGCCCTGCCAGACCACGACAAACTGACCAACATCATTTAATGCGACCGATGGAGACAGCTGATGACCAGTTGTCTTCGTGTGTACCTGAAATTCGGCTCCCAGCGCATTTCCCTGCGCATCGAAACGCTGCGCATAGATGCCGGTCAGATCCCCGTCCTGATTGAGGCTACTCCAGGCAACGACAAACTCTCCGGAGTCAGCCATCGAAACTGACGAATCAAGCTGATCCCCCGCCGTGAACGTGTTGACTTGGAAGTTGTTGCCCACCGGGTTTCCGTCAACATCGTATCGTTGACCAATCACTGCATAGCCACTGCCGTCTTCCGCTTGACTTTCCCAAGTGATGACCAAATCACCCGAGTTGTTCATCGCCATCGATGAATTGAATTGCCGACCTGTCGTATAATCATTTACCTGGAATTCATCACCAATCGGGTTGCCTTCCGAATCATATCGTTGAGCATAGATGCCGTAATCACTTCCATCTTGTGAACCGCTGCTCCAGGAGATCACGAATCCGTGCGTGTCATTCATGGCGATTTGGGGGATGACCTGAGCGCCGGCGTAGGTATTGACCTGAAATTCTCCATCCACCGTGTTTCCGCTGGCATCGAATCTCTGAGCATAAATGCCACTTCTGCCAGGATCGTTACTTCTCCAGGCGATCACAAATTCTCCGGTGTTGGTCATGGCGACGGAAGGACGATTCTGACTACCCGTAGTGAAGGTGTTAACCTGGAATTCGCCACTGATTGCATTGCCTGCGGCGTCGAAACGTCGAGCATAAATTCCATAACTACTGCCATCCTGGCCGGAACTGCCCCAAGTGATGACGAACTCTCCCGTCTCCGACATGGCAACGGAAGGGAGCGTCTGGTTGGAAATGGTATAGGTATTCACCTGAAATTCGTTGCCGATGTGATTCCCATTGGCATTAAACAATTGCGCAAAAACGCCGTAGCTATCGCCGTCCTGGCCACTGCTGTTCCAGACGGCGACATAACTGCCGTTGCTGGAGATGGCGACGTTGCGTTCAGAGTAGTCGAGGTCTTGATTCGCGGGCGTATAAGTATTCACCTGCTGCTCACGGCCGACAGTTGTGACGTCGCGATTGTACAGCGAAAACCGCTGGGCGTAGACTCCGTTGCTGTCGCCATCCTGATTCTGACTGGTCCAGGCGATGACGGCGTCGCCATTGTCGTTCAGAGAAACTGACGAATAGAGTTGATGTCCGGTTGTGAAGGAGTTGCCCTGGAACTCATTCCCCTGTTTGTTTCCGTTTGCGTCAAATCGCTGGGCGAAGATACCCATGCCGTCTCCATCCTGCCCGGTGCTGGTCCACGAGACCAGGAAGTCTCCATTGTTGTTCAGCGTGACTGCGGAGTCGTTTTGCGTAGACGTCGCGTAGGTATTGACTTGAAATTCATTTCCAAGTGGATTCCCATCTGCATCAAATTGACGGGCGAATACGCCCCAGTCGTTCCCGTCCTGATCGAAGCTATGCCAACTCACCACGAAAAGCCCAGAGTCAGCAAGCGCGATGGAAGGCTCAAGCTGGCTACCAGCAATGTGTGTATTGACCTGGAACTCGCTTCCAACACCGTTTCCACTGGCATCAAATCTTTGGGCGAAGATTCCGTATGAATCGCCATCCTGGCCAGCACTGGCCCAGGCGATGACTGATTCACCTGAGAAGGACATCGCCGCCGTTGCGTTAAGTTGATGACTCGAGGACGTCGAGTTGACCTGTATCTCGTTGCCGGCCTTGCTTCCATCCGCATTAAACCATTGAGCATAGACGCCCCATCCATCGCCGTCCTGGCCCAAACTCGACCAACTCACCACAAATTGGCCGGAGTCTGCCATGGCAACGGATGAGTATCGTTGGTCAGTACCCGTTTCCGTGTTGACCATGATCTCTGGCCCAAGCGTGTTTCCAACCTTGTCGAACCGCTGAGCATAGATCCCCCAGCCATCGCCATCCTGATTGCGGCTGCTCCAACTGATGATGAATTCCCCGGTACCTGCCATGGAAACCGTAGGATTCTCTTGCAGATCAATGGTCTGCGAGTTAACAAGTATTTCTCCGCCTATTTTTGCTCCGCTGGAATCGAACAACTGCGCGTAGACTCCCCATCCATCCTGATCCAGCCCGGCCCAGCCCATCCAGGTCACGACATAATTCCCGTTGTCCGCAATCGCAACGTTCTGAGACATAATTGAGGAAGTCTGCTGACTACTAACCGTCTGCGTATTGACCAGATGCTCCTCCCCCATGGGGAATACTGCCGACAGCAGCGTCCGGTCTTCGAGTTTGTCGAAACGAAGCCATCCTGACGCACTTGAGTTTCCCGATAACGCGATCTGCTGACGTCGAGACCGATCGCGTCGCTGGCGACGAAGTGAGCTTAAACGAGAAGTGAAGAATTTCATGGCGAGGCTCCGCGTGAAATTGAGTCCGGCGATTCAACATTGTGGGAGAACGATGGGCATCGAATCGGATAGGCGATAAGAGAACGCCGGAAAACAATTGGCAACCGTGCACCCACCACAACCGGAAGCTGCTGGCGGACAACAGGTTAGTGAAATTGTAATGACTTGGACGACTCGAATTGAGGCGGGTTTTATTTGAGAATTGATCACCGGCTGTGTCGCCTGGAGGGATTCTCGTGATTAAAACGCCCGCCCGTAAAATGGTTCCTCACGGGTAAGTGAAGATTTCCCGGTGGATTCGAAGGGAGCTCACGTGTTAGACTGAAAACGTACTCCTGATCACATCACTTCTTCACGCCATGCCGCAGACAATCCCTCCCCATTTCGATGTTTCACTGCACTAATACAGTCCCATCGCGTCATTTGAATTCAGCCTGATGCGAGGTGCACTATCAGTAAGTCATCTGTTTTTGTTCCGCCCAGTTCGACGGACAATCACCTCCTGATTCGCGCGCAGCTCGAGAGCCAGAACTCCTGGAACGTGCTGGTGCAGAAATATGCGCCCTTCATTTATCGCTACGCGCGCAGTTCGGGCTTAACTCCGGATGACGCCGCCGATGTCACGCAAAATGTGCTGTTGCAACTCACGAAAAGCCTGCGCAATTTCGACCGGAAGTCGACCGGATCTTTCCGACGCTGGCTGAAAATAGTCACCGTTAATAAGGTCAACGATTACCTCCGCAGGCAGGGGCGACGAAATGACTTGGACGCTGTCTATGCCGGGAAGTCCAAAGCGCAACCGGGAGTGCTGACCGACATCGCCAACCAGGAACAGTCGGACTCATCCTCCGAGAGGCAATCGGAGCGGTCGATCGAAATCCAGTTCGTACTGGAACAGGTGAAAGCCGAGGTTAACGAAACCACCTGGCAGGCATTTCACCTGATGGTTGCCCGAGGGCGTACCTCAGTAGAAGTCGGAGAGGAATTGGGAATCTCACCGGACTCCGTACGGATGGCGAAGAAACGCGTCCTCGACAAGATCCAGACGTATTGGAAGATGGCAGGCGAAGAACGGAAATGAGGCAGTTTACGGCCCGGCGTTTTCGTTGATGTAGTCAGAAAACGACCTTTCGCTGGCGGAAGAACCATGAAATGCCCCCCTCCTGAAATCCTGGAACAGCTGCAGAAGGGGGAGTGCGCGGGGGACCTGCTGGATGAAGTGCTGGAACACACCAGCTACTGCGAAGTCTGCCAGACCAGCCTGAATCTCTCGCAACCATCGAATGCCGCTGATTTGCTCGAAAGCGAGATCGCCGAGTCACTCACGTTGGAAGAGTTCAACGAAGAAGCCGCATACAAGCGTCTGTTCGCGGGCACTACGGTGGGCAATTCCGATGAGGGAGAAAGAAGGCTCGAGGTTCTGAGTCTCCCACTGAAAGTCGATGAAACGGTAATCGGTGACTTTCGACTGGTCCGGTTGATTGCGCGTGGCGGCATGGGGATGGTTTACGAAGCCGAACAGGTTTCATTGGGAAGGCGTGTCGCAATCAAAATCCTGTCCCGTGCCGGTCAGTTTTCTGATCGCGATCTACAACGCTTTCAGAATGAAGCGATGGCAGCGGCCCGATTAGACCATGATCATATCGTCCCGATCTACTCCGTGGGAGAATCTGACGGATATCATTTTCTGACGATGAAATTAATTGATGGCCCGGATTTGGCCCGCGCCATGGAGATCCTTTCAGAGGACGATCAAGCTCCTTCTCAATTGGACAAATTCCGTTGGTTTAAGGAACTTACTGACGGAAGCCCCGGGAAGGTAACTGCAAACGACCGATACATAAGATTCGTCGTGAGTCGCTTCGTCGAAATCGCCGATGCGCTGCAGTACGCTCATGAACGCGGAATCATCCACCGCGACATCAAACCGTCCAACATACTGGTGGATCATTCCGGTCGATTCTGGGTCAG
>PABD01000171.1 GCA_002702685.1 Planctomyces sp. | reverse complement strand
GCATGCGAGCAACTGCGTCGTGAGCGATTTGAGGGCCGACTGCTGCAGAAACCGGTCCGCCCCGAAGAGAATAATGACCGGTTTCAGCTCGGTTTTGTCGGGCTGCGCGAGATAATCAGTAACATGCATTCAGGTCGAATCCTGGTTGACCATTTTCAGGCTTTTGGGATACAGTTCATCCGGCAGCTCACCACGGAAAGCGAATCGACTGCCTCCTTACTCATCTTCTCATTTTTCAGTCAGAATTGCGAGTTGTGACGGAACGAACCTCGCCATTTCAGATCGAACCCGCGCGACCGCTGGCAGCCCTGTCGGCGGAATCGGCCCCGGCGTACTGCTGTCCCGGGGAGACGGAATCGATTTCGCGCGCCGTTCACCTGTCGCGACTGGCGGCCTTTTACCCCAAATGTCGCGAATGCCCGCACAATACAGATACAGGTTCGCTCGCTGTCCAACTGAAAACAGTCAAACCGGCGCGGTCCAAGCCAACGGCGCCGGCTGTCGAACCGGGCGAACTCTTTCGGGAAGAAGGGATCCGCGGTGTTTACCTGAATGTAATCACCCGCACCCGGGCCGAGCAGCTGACGGCCGCCTTCGCCCGCATGCTCTGGCGGGAAAGCCCGCTCATCGGACGTCGCGACATCTCCCCCGACACCCGCGTCAAAACCCGACCGGTCAGTTCCGCTCCCGCACCGAAAGTTGTCGTCGGTTACGATCAGCGCCCCGCCTCCCCCGATCTGGTGATGGGAGTCTGTTCGCGACTGCGCCTGATGGGCTGCGAAGTCATCAATATCGGCCTTTCCACCAAACCCTGCTTCCTGCACACCGTCCATCACCTCGAAGGGGCGACCGGCATTCTGGTAACCGGGGCGAACTCGGCGACCTCCTCGATCGGTCTCGACTTCGTCGGCAAGGGCGCCGTTCCCTGGTCGCTCCCGGGAAGTCTCTCGCCCCTGAAAGCCAACTGGCAGGAGACCGCGTCACGCCCCCGACGGCAATCGCCTCCCCAGCGCACGTTTCAGGGATTCGTGCCGTACGAAGCCAGCCTCTGGAAACATTTCCACGCCCTCCGGCCACTGACAGTCGCGATCGCGTCCCCCTCCCGTCTGGTGCTCCGCACCCTCGACCGCCTGTTCGCCGAACTCCCCTGCAATTTGAAACAAACGACCCTGCCCCTTCGTCACGTCGCGCAGCGGACTGGCGATGATCTCGATATCCGCGAGTTACAGAAGACAATCGCCACAGAGTCCGCCGACTTCGGATTTCTGATCGAGGAAGATGGCATGCGTTGTCAGCTGCTCGATGAACAGGGTGGCCTGCTCTCCTCGGAAGAACTCACGTTGATGCTCGCGGAGTTGTTGCTCGATGTCCGTCGCCCTGTGCTGTTGAACAATGCCAACAACGAAACACTCATCGCGACACTCCGCATGCTGGGACTCACCGTGATGACGAATGTGCAGACGCACGAACTCACCAGCCAGCAGATGTCGGCCAACAATGCCTTGCTGGCGGGAGGAGACCAGGGGTACTACTGGTACAACAACCTCTTCCCCACCGCGGATGCGATCCTCACCCTGGCGCACGTCCTGCAAATGCTCAGCCGCCAGGTCAAACCCCTCTCAGCCCAACGCCCGGGAAGCTTGACATGATTTCGCGGGTGGCGTCAGTAACACAAAAGCATTGAATACGGATTCGATGTCAGAGACCAATCGATCACATCTTTTCAACACGAAGTCTCGAATGCACGAAGGGGTTTCAGGTGAGGCGCTGTTCAGACGAAACAGTTCCTGTTCTTTCGAGGGCTGATTTGAAAAATTAAAAAACCAAATCCATCGACCATAAAGTTGCTTGATCGATTGTATGGATCGATACTAACAACCAGAACGTCCTTCGAGTCTTCGTGTTAAATCAACGCAGCGATTTCTCACAACCTCACACGATCGCTTCCGGTAGAGGAAAAGTTTGAATCAACGCAGCGTCTCGAACGACGGTGCAACCCGAACTGCTCGTGTCTGTTACCGATACGCCTCAAAGACCGCGCTGTTGTCGGCGTCGCCGAAGCCTTTGGCGCGGGAGGTTTCCAGCAGTTGCCGGTGAATTTCGGAGAGAGGAAGTGGCATGTCTCCCTGTTTGCCGACATCGAGGATCAGGCAGACATCTTTCAAATGCTGGGCGAGGCGTGCCTGGGGTTCATAGTTCTGGGTGATCATCTTGTCCCCCTTCTTGTCCATCATGACCGACCGGGCGGGACTGGCGCGGAGCACTTTGAGCGTCTGCTCGAGATCGAAACCATTTCGTTCGGCGAAGGAAAGTCCTTCCGCGAGGACCGCCCTGTTCAAACCGAGAACCAGATTCATCACCAGCTTCATCCGGGCGCCGGCGCCACAGTCACCGACATGGAACTGCTCCCTGGAGAACGTGGCGATGATGTCGCTTCCCTGCTCGACATGTTCGGGCGCACCGCCGATCATCACGATCGATTCTCCCTCGCGCGTCTGCTGGCTTGAACCTCCCACGGTGGCATCCAGATACCCGACATTGAGGGCAGACATCTTCTGGCCCAGCGCCGCCATTTCATCCGGATGTCCCGTCGTCACATCAATCACCAGGTCGCCCGGTTGCAATTCCTGCTCCAGCGATTGCAGCACTTCGCGCGAGATCGTGGAATTGGGGAGGCAAACAATGATTTGTTTCGCGCGGTGAACCACGTCGACCGGTGTATCAAGGGCCTCTCCGCCCAGTTCGTTCAACGCTCTGCGAGCCGACTCGTTGAGGTCGAACCCGACCACATTCAGATTGGCCCCCCGCAGACGCTCGACTATCGCCGAACCGAGCAAGCCGATTCCAATGATTCCAACGGAGGTCTCGCGCGTCATGGTGCCGGAGCCTGATTCGGAGTTAGGGACAGCGGGACTTTGGGCTTCCTGGTTCAATCCAGCACGGGCAGGATCACCCGGTCTTCACGAATGGAATTCAGCTTCGACAATTCTTCGTTGGCGGCACGGATGCGACCTTCGGTCGTCATGTGGGTCATGATAACGACCGGGACAACCTGCTTTGAATCCCCATTGGCTTCTGGAGCTTCGGGGGTTTCGTGCTGGATGATCGATGCCAGGCTGATCTGGTTTCGTCCCAGCACGTCGGCCATCTCGGCGAAGACATGCGGTTGATCGAGGACATTGAACCGAAGGTAATAACGACGACGAATTTCTTCGGCCGGCATGACCTCCAGCTGTTTTCCCTCGTTCCAGAGATCCATGAACGGAAAGATCAGTTCGTTGCGGCCGGCGACCGTATCGACGAGATCCGAAATCACCGCCGACGCCGTCGGATTCTGACCGGCTCCCAGACCCTGGTACCAGGTCTTGCCGACGACATCTCCTTCGAGGGCGATCATATTGTTCGGGCCATGCACCTGCGCCAACGGCTTATCGAGCGGGACCAGCGTCGGTTGGACGTGCAGTTCCAGTTCATCCTTAACCAATCGCGCCACCGCGATCAGCCGAATCGAATAACCGAGTTCGTAGGCATACAGCAGGTCTTCCAGCGGCAGGGTGTCGATTCCCTGTTTGGGAAATTGATCGAGGGTGACTTTGGTTCCGAAGGCGAGTTGCACCAGCAGTCCCAGTTTCTGAGCGGCATCCGTTCCATCAACGTCGAGCGTTGGGTCGGCTTCGGCGTACCCAAGTTCCTGTGCCTCCGCGAGCACATCCTCGTAGCTGCGACCGCCGAGAAACATTTCGGACAGGATAAAATTACTCGTTCCGTTCAGAATGGCTTCGATCGCGGTGATCTGGTTGCCGCTCATCGCCTGGCTGAGCACATGAATAATCGGAATCCCGCCCGCAACTGCCGCTTCGAACGCGATGGTCCGACCTTTTTCGCGGGCCCGCGCGAAGAGCTCCGTGCCGTGCTGGCAAAGCAGCGCCTTGTTGGCCGACACGATATGCTTCCCCGCGTCGATCAGCTGTTCCATATACTGTTTGGCCGGATGGATGCCGCCGATCAACTGCACGGCAACCGTGATGCTGTCGTCGTCGAGAACCTCCTGCAGGTTATCGGTCACCAGTCCCGGGGGAAGATCGATCTGGCGGGTACGCGAGAGATCGCGGACGACGACTTTCGCGATTTCGATCTTCTTGCCGCATCTGCGGGTCAGGCGTTCAGACTCTTCCAGAACAACGCGGGCGACCCCGGTACCGACGGTTCCCAGGCCAATCAGGGCTATTTTTACTGTTTCGGACATCAGATTCGTTTGCGGTTTGCGGGGGGCTTTTCCAGTTAATCGATCCGCTCGCCTGCGGTTCTGTTCTGAGTGGCGGGTATTCCCGGTGGCGGTTTTCTTCCCCGTGTCGTTTTTATCGGTGGAAGAATCTCACAGGGGCGAGGCCCGGCGAACGGATACAGGCTCGATTGTAGCGTTATCCGGACGGAATTCACCCTCAGAGCCTCCCGCTTCTTATGTCGATTTCCAATCAAGCGGCAATACCAACCTCATCCGGGCGAATTCAACGAGTTCAAATTAAATCGATCTCGTCCGAGGGTGCTTTGCGAGCGAGACAAAACGGTTTATAATCCATGGGCGTAATCTTCAACTCGAAAAGGTCTTCCGTCGAAATGACAGACAATACATACTGCTCCGAATACAACGGTGCGCCCGACGGGCGCACGCTGCGTATCGGGGCGGTCAGTTATCTCAACTCGAAGCCACTGGTGTACCGACTGGCGGAACTGGCACCGGATGCCGAAGTCACTCTCGACTATCCGAGCCGTCTCGC
This sequence comes from Planctomyces sp., assembly GCA_002702685.1. Classification (GTDB taxonomy): domain Bacteria; phylum Planctomycetota; class Planctomycetia; order Planctomycetales; family Planctomycetaceae; genus Polystyrenella. The sequence continues at coordinate 9,110 of PABD01000171.1, read as the reverse complement.
CGACCAGTTGAACGCCGGAGAACTCGATGTGGCGCTCATTCCGTCGATCGAAATCATCCGGAATCCGTCCCTGCGACTGATCTCGGACGCCTGCGTCGCGAGTTGCGGACCTGTCCTCAGTGTTCGGCTCTACAGTCGAGTCCATCCCGGCAAGATCAAGACCCTCGCCCTCGACGTCGGTTCGCGCACCAGCGCGACGCTCGTCCGGATCTTTCTCTCGGAAAAATATGGTGTCCATCCGAATCTTTATCCACTCCCGTTCGGCAAACCGATTGAGGAGTCGAACTGCGACGCGATCCTGATGATCGGCGATCGGGCGATGCACATTCCGGAGGAGAAATTCGAGGTCGTCTGGGATCTCGGCGAAGAGTGGTACCACTGGACCGGGCTCCCGTTCGTCTTCGCCGCCTGGGCGGCACGTGCGGATGTGGACCTGGGTGAGCTCCCCGAGATTGTCTCCGCGGCCCGCAATGAAGGGGTCGCCTGTATCGCCGAGATCGCCGCTGAGGAAGCGCCAAAACTGAATCTCTCTGTCGAAAAGGCGGAGAACTACCTGCGACATAATCTGCATTTTTATCTGGGATCAGCGGAACGGAACGGACTACGACTGTTTCAGGATCTCGCTACCTACTTGCCTCCGGGAGGAATTGACATTGTCCAGCGACATTGCGTCTCTACTCGATAAAGCAGTTGCCGGTGAACGTCTCACTCCGGAAGAGGGATTGCGTCTGTTCGGTTCCCACGACCTGACCGCGATCGGACGCGCCGCGCACAAAGTGACCGAGCGACTGCATCCCGAGCCCTACCGGACGTATAACATCGACCGGAACATCAACTACACCAACGCCTGCACCGCAGTCTGCGACTTCTGCGCGTTTTACCGTCCGCCCAAACATCCGGACGTCTACGTGCTTGAGCGCGACGTGCTGCTGCAGAAAATTCAGGAGACGGTCGACCTGGGTGGCGATCAGATCCTGATGCAGGGAGGTCTGCATCCCAAGCTGCCACTCGAGTGGTATGAAGAGATGCTCTCCGACATCAAAGCTCACTTCCCGCAGGTCAACGTACACGCTTTCAGCCCGCCGGAAATTCATCACTTCACCAAGATCAGCAAGCTTCCCCTCCAAACGGTTCTCGAACGCTTGAAAGCCGCCGGGCTTGGTTCGATTCCGGGGGGAGGGGGCGAGATCCTCGTCGACCGCGTTCGTAAGGAGATCACGCGCGGAAAAGCACTGACCGAAGACTGGCTCAACGTGAATCGTGTCTGGCATCAACTCGGTGGCCGCTCCACGGCGACCATGATGTTCGGTCATGTCGAGACCCTTGCCGAACGGATTGAACATCTCGAGCGACTCCGCCAGTTGCAGGATGAAACGGGTGGCTTCACCGCGTTTATCTGCTGGACAATGCAGCCGGAGAACACCGACATGTCGGACGTTCCTCCCGCAGGCGCATTCGAGTATTTGAAGACCCAGGCGATCAGCCGGTTGTACCTCGACAACTTCGCGAACATTCAATCTTCCTGGGTTACCCAGGGAGAGAAAATCGGTCAGGTCGCGCTCTTCTTCGGCGCGAACGACATGGGCAGCCTGATGATCGAGGAGAACGTCGTTTCTCAGGCCGGTACAGTGTATCACCTGTCGGTCGAAGATATTCGCCGCTGCATTTCTGAGGCAGGATACATTCCCCGGCAGCGGAACGTATTCTACGAATTGATCGACGAAGAGATCGCTCCAAAGGTAACGCCTGGCGCACCTGTAGCGACTTTGCCGATTCTAAATTGAGGAAGCCAACGGACCCGACCGACTCCGCTCTTTCACCCCTACTCCCTCTGGGCTACCCTTGAGGAACAGTCCGCGACCGTGCGCCCTGCCGCGACTCGACTTCCCGGAGGAAGTGTTGTTCCTCTCGACGATATGTGAAAGAACGTGAAGCAGACATGATTCGGGTTCAGGATCTCTCCAAGTCATTCGCCGACCTCAAACGCGGGCAGGTAAAAGCGCTCGATTCGGTCAGCTTCGAGGTGAAGCCGGGTGAGATCTTCGGTTTGCTCGGCCCGAACGGCGCCGGTAAGACGACCTGCCTCCGCATCCTCAGCACCGTCCTCCGTCCGACGGGGGGACTCGCGGAAGTCGCGGGTTATAACGTGATGGACAACCCCGCCCAGGTTCGCGCGAATATCGGCTTCATGTCGGGGAACACCGGCATCTACGACCGCATGACCGGCCGCGAAATGGTCGAATATTTCGGACGGCTCTACGGCATTCCGGAAAACGAGCTGCAGCCCCGGATCGATGACATCATCGAAATGCTGCAGATGCACGACGTCGCCGAGATGCTCGGTTCGAAGATGTCGACAGGCATGAAACAGAAAGTCTCCATCGCCCGCACCATCGTCCACGACCCCCCCGTCCTCATCTTTGACGAACCGACTTCCGGGCTGGATGTCCTCGTCGCCCGCGCCGTCCTCAAGACGATCGAGTCGCTCAAAGATCAGGGGAAGAGCATCATCTTCTCGACGCACATCATGCGCGAAGTGGAAAAACTGTGCGATCGTATCGCGGTGATTTATAAAGGCGAGATCCTCGCCAGCGGTACCGTGAACGAGCTGGAAGAAAAATACAACGAACCCGATATGGAAGAACTCTTCTTCGAACTGATTCGGCTGCGGGAAGAAGAGATCGACTCACCGAACAACACCGGACAGAACGGATGAACTGGAGAAACATACGCCTGATTTTCATGCGCGAGGTTCGCGATCTCCTGCGGGATCGTCGAACGTTGTTCATGGTATTCATGATGCCGCTCCTGCTCTATCCGGCCCTCGGTATCGGTATGGCGCAGATGATGCTCTCCTACCGGGAGAAAGTCCGCACCGTTGTTGTGCTCGGCTCCGAGTATCTCCCCCCGCCCCCGCTGCTGGCCGAGGGCGCCTTCGCCGGACGCTGGTTTGTGACGGCCAAAGAGGTTTCGCAGCTGGAAGTCGTCACGCCGGAAACCGTCCAGCAGCTCGAAGAGCAGTTGCGCGAAGCGGCGGATGATGCTCGCCCCCAAAGCCAGCAGGACGAACTGACCCGTCAGCGTGAACTGATCGACAACGCCCGCCAGTTGCAGGTTCTGCATCAGAAGTTGCAGAATCTGGAACAGCAATATCTTGAGGCTGCCTCGTCCGGTCGTGACAGTGACGAAGCGAACAACAGCATCGACGATGCCGAAGCCGCTTCCCCTGCCGATACAGATCGGAAGGAAGCGCTCGCTGAACTCGAGACGGAAATCAAACAGACCCGCGAGAAGTTGAGCGATCTCTTCGCCGCCAGCAATGTGCAGGTGTTGATCCTCGTCCCGGAAGGGTTCGCGGAGTCGATCGAACGCACGACCGAGCAGATCGCCGAGCGGAATGTGACCGAAGAAGGTAACGAAGTCTCGGTCCCGTCTCTGACCGTCCTGCACAACAACGCCGACCAGAAATCTCAAATCGCTTACTCTCGTGTCAAGAATGTGCTGGCGCTGTGGGAAGCGGACATTCTCAAACAACGATTGACCGCCGCGCGGTTGCCCGAGTCGATCACGACGCCCGTCAACCCGCAGTCGGTTGACCTGGCCAGTGAACAGGAACTCTCGGCGAATGTCTGGGGAACAATCATTCCGGCGCTCCTCATCATCATGGCGATCACCGGGGCGTTCTACCCCGCGGTTGACCTGGCGGCGGGTGAAAAAGAACGGGGGACGATGGAGACCCTGCTCATCTGCCCGGCCTCGCGGACCGAGATCGTCTGGGGCAAGTTCTTCACTGTCCTCACCTTCAGTTGCGCGACGGCGATCCTGAACCTTGTCAGCCTGGGCTTCACTACCAAATACATGGTTTCCCTGGGCGGAAGCACGGGGGGCAGCATTGGCCGTCTCGGCGTGATCACGCCGCCGACTTTTGAAGCGATCTGCTGGATCCTGATCCTGTTGATCCCGATCGCTGCCCTGTTCAGCGCCCTCAGTTTCGCGCTGGCAACCTTCGCCCGCAGCAGCAAAGAGGGACAGTACTACCTCACCCCGATGCTGGCAGTCTCCACCGGTCTCACCGTCTTCTGTGTTTCTCCCGCCGTGGAAATCACCCCCTTCTACAGCATCATGCCCGTCATCGGTGTCGGCCTGCTGCTCAAAGGCTTACTCAGCTCCCCCGATCATTCGACGATGCTGATTTATGTCATTCCCGTACTCGTCACGAGCACCGGTTACAGCATCCTCGCACTCTGGTGGGCCATTGATCAATTCGGACGTGAGGATGTTCTCTTCCGCGAGGCGGAACGGTTCAATCTGGGGCTGTGGATCCGGCAACTGCTCCGCGAAAAACAGGCAACGCCCACGTTCGCGGAAGCGGGGCTTTGTTTTCTGCTGATCATGTTCCTGCAGTTCGCAACGATGAAGTTCATGCAGAGCCTGCTCGGCCCCATGGATCTCATCGCCGATCCGACATTGATGCTCAAGGTCCTGCTCACGCAGCAGGTGGCCCTCATCGCCGCCCCCGCATTGATCATGGGGATCATGCTCGCGCGAAGTTTCCAGGAGACATTCAAACTCTACTTGCCTCAAGTTCCGTATCTCCTGATCGGACTGACACTTCCCTTCTTCCTGCATCCCATCGCCATCGAACTTTCTCAAAGCCTCGACTGGTTCTTCCCACCGTTGCCCGAAGCCGTTCAGGAAACCCTGGCCGCAATGCAGAACGACAGCATCAGTCCATGGCTGCTGCTGTTGACGTTCGCGGTTGCGCCCGCCATCTGCGAGGAACTCGCTTTCCGTGGTTTTATCCTCAGTGGACTCGCGCACCACGGGCGACTTGGTATCGCGATTGTCTTCTCCAGCCTGGCGTTCGGCTTGATGCACATGATTCCGCAGCAGGTCTTCAACGCCTCGTTGATGGGCCTTGTACTGGGGCTGCTTTGCCTGCGCAGTAACAGTCTGCTTCCGTGCATGCTGCTGCACTTCATCAATAACGGCATCGAAGTTCTGCGCGGTCGCTTTTATCAGGATATTCAGGGAGCGATTCCCCGTGAAAACGGATTTGTCACGTTCACCGAGACCGAATATCATTATCATTTGCCCGCGCTGATGATCTGCGTGATCGTCGCGGCGGCAATGATTTACTGGTTGTATAAACATCCCGCCTCACCGCCTCGCTCCCGGAGCGAACAATTGCACGCGTAGGAGCGTGCGGGTGAGAGGATAAGACCGCGAAGGAGCGAACGAGTTGTCCCTCTCAGGAAGCACCGGACGATGTTCCATTCAGGCTCGCTGGATCTTAAGGACTCCGAGCGAAGTGCTGGAAAACCACGTACTGGAGATCGATGAAGGTCTCGTCACGGACATCCATCAGAAACCGTATTCCGAAACCATCCGGCTGGATGACTGCTGCCTTGTTCCCTCGTTCGTAAACGCCCACGCGCATCTCGAGTTCAGCGACCTCGCCCGTCCTTTTCCCTTCGAAGGTTCGTTTACCGGTTGGATTCGCGAACTGCTCGAGTATCGCGACCGCCGGCGCAATTCACTTGCTGACCTCGTTATGGGGGGGCTGTTCGAACTCCGTCACACGGGGAGCGCCGCTGTCGGAGAAATTCTGACCGGCAATCTCAACCCCGCCGACTATCGTGATCATTCCGACTTCCCCGTCAGCTCTGTCGTTTTCCGCGAGATCATCGGCCTGCTCCCCGAATCACACGAGGAACAATTGCATCTGGCCAAGCAGCATCTCGACCGGTTCCGACCGCATGAAGACGACGATCCGTTTGCGGAACAGGCGACCTGCACGTCAGGAGGACTCAGCCCGCACGCACCCTATACGGTGCAGATGCAACTCTTCGAACAACTGGTCAGCTTAGCGGGCAATCGGAAAGCGCCGGTCGCCGTTCATCTTGCCGAGACCGAAGCCGAACTGCAGTTGCTCTCGCGCCAGACAGGGGAATTCCGCGACCTGCTCGAACGTCGGGAACTGTGGCGGAAGGGGCTGTTCGCCAAAAACGGGTCGCCGCTTGACTACCTGCAACTGCTGCGGAACGTCTCCCGGGCGCTTATCATTCATGGGAATTATCTCAACAACAACGAGCTCAACTACATTGCCAACCACCCGAACATGACGCTCATCTACTGTCCGCGTACCCACCGGAGTTTTGGCCATTACGATCACCCGTGGGAACGGCTGCTGCAACTGGGGGGGCAGGTTGCCATTGGCACCGATGGACGTTCTTCCAATCCGGATCTGTCGATGTGGAATGAGCTCCGCTTCCTCAAAGAGAAATCCCCTCGGGCCACGGACCAGCAGCTGCTTCACATGGGGACGACCGCCGGGGCCCGCGCCCTGCAACTCCCCGAGTTTGGATCCCTGAAGCCCGGCGCTTCCGCCAGCCTCAATATCATTCGCCGGGCGGAGTCGACGCAGTCGCTTTTCGCGCACGAAAACGACCTCATCGGCACCATGATCCGCGGCCAGTGGATTCGTTCCCCCGTCTGAGACGGATTTCGCATAAACGCCTGCGGAATATAAACTTGTAACATCGCTCCATTGCGACATAGTTTTACCTGATGTACATCAGAACTGTCCAATCTTAACCGCAATTTAACATTGCGCGCCCGCTAATCTTCACACTCCAGAACTACGATCCGCCCCGTCAGTCGTGTGCCTCCGGGGAGATACTCCGCCGGGACTGCCGCACTCTCTCGCCCTGAGCTTACCAAAAGAGATCTGGAGTTACCTGATGCGCCGAAGCAACTCGGTTCTTGCGTTGTGGATGATGGCCTGCCTGTGCCTCGCGGGTTGTACCGTGGAAAACACCAATTCAACTTCGACGGGTGGCGAGGCCGGTGGCGACGGAGATAAAACAATTCAGATCGACGGTTCGAGTACCGTCTTCCCCATCTCACAGGCGGTCGCCGAAGAGTTTATGAAAGCGAATTCCGATGTCGTCGTCACCGTCGGCGTTAAGGGAACCGGCGGCGGTTTCAAACGCTTTATCCGTGGCGAAACCGATATCAACGATGCGTCCCGTCCCATCAAAAACGAAGAAAAAGCCGAACTCGAACAAGCCGGCATCGAATTCATCGAACTGAAAGTCGCGATCGACGGCCTGTCGGTCATCGTGAACCCGGAAAACGACTGGTGCGACGCGATCACGACCGATCAACTGAAAGCGATCTGGGCACCCGGCTCCGAAGTGAAAACCTGGAAGCAGGTCAACGACACCTGGCCGGATGAAACGATCAAGCTGTATGGACCTGACACTGATTCCGGCACGTTCGATTACTTCACGGAAGCGATCAACGGAGAAGAAGGGGCCAGCCGCACCGACTACACGCCGAGTGCGGATGACAACATCCTGGTTCGCGGTGTCTCGGGCGACAAGTACTCGCTCGGTTACTTCGGCTATGCGTACTACATCGAAAACAAAGACAAACTGAAGGTGCTCGCCGTCGCCGACGGTTCCGATCCCGCTACCGCTGTGGCGCCGACTGCGGAAACCATCGAGTCGGGTCAGTACACGCCGCTCTCCCGTCCGCTCTTCCTGTATGTCCGGATCGATTCCCTGCAGAAACCGCATGTCGCGCGGTTCCTCGAATACTACCTGAACGAGGGGCAAGCGCTGGTGAACGAGGTCGGTTATGTGCAGTTGGGCGAATCCGAACTGCAGAATTCCAAACAGAAAGTGGCCGACGCCATCAAATAGAGTAAGCAGCCTCGCTGCAGTTCGGAGCCGAACATCCCTTCCCCTCAAACCCGCCCCTGCTCGCTGTCGCCCGTTCTACACAGGTGCCAGCGAAAATGGCGCGGGTTTGGGGAGTTTTCCGGAAGCCAGCTTTCGGCTCTTCATAAGTGATCCTCAAACCCTCTGGCGGTTCGCATCGAGTTCCGGCACTGTCGATTCGAAAACAACCACAACCGGGTTTCAGGATGGCTTCCAATGTCCCCGGACAAAATCCTTTTTCAGAGGATATCTGACTGTTGTCTTCCGCACCTGTTCCGGCCAATCCGGTCGAAAACGAGTTGCCTTCCACGGCACTTGACAAGAAGTTCTCGGTGCAGCGACTGAAAGAGCAGTTGATCCGACTTACGCTGCTGTTCTGTGCGTTGCTCTCCATCGCCACCACCGTCTCGATCATCTATGTGCTGCTCACCGAGAGCGTCTTTTCCGTCGGCGAATCGGAAGCCTTCTTTGAACGTGTTTCGCTCTCCGAGTTCCTGACCGAAACCCGCTGGACTCCGCAATACGCCGACCAGCATTTCGGCATTCTGCCGCTCCTGACGGGAACATTTCTCATTGCGGGCATCGCGGCTCTCGTCGGGATTCCGCTGGGTCTTGCGAGCGCCATCTACATGAGCGAGTACGCGCGACCGGAGGTGCGGAACTTCATCAAACCGATCCTTGAAATCCTCGCCGGTATCCCGACAGTCGTTTACGGGTATTTCGCGCTCGTCTTTGTGACCCCCTACCTGCTGCGTCCTATCTTTCAGGATCTGCTCGGCTTTGATGTCTCGGTCTTCAACGCCGCCAGCGCGGGGATTGTCGTCGGCATCATGATCATTCCGATGATTTCCTCTCTGAGTGAAGATGCCCTGCGAGCTGTACCGCAGTCACTGCGGGAGGCCGGTTACGCACTGGGATCTACCAAGTTTGACGTCTCGATCAAGATCGTCCTTCCCGCGGCGATTTCCGGTATCACCGCTTCGTTCATTCTGGCTTTCTCCCGCGCAGTGGGAGAAACGATGGCGGTGACGATCGCCGCCGGACAGCAACCCCGCCTGACGCTCAATCCATTTGAAAGCGTGGAGACGATGACCGCGTTCATCGTCAACATCAGCATGGGTGACACACCGGTAGGGAGCATTGAATACAAAAGCCTGTACGCCGTCGCGTTAACTCTATTCCTGGTGACCCTCACGATGAACTTTATCTCGTACGCCATCATGCGTCGCTTCCGGGAGGTCTACCAGTGAGTTCCACAAATCCGATTTTCGACAGCAAACTCGCCTCCCGGCATCGCATGGGGAAGGTTTTCTCCACGATCTGTTTTTTATCAACCTGGTTCAGCTTCCTCGCGCTCGTCGTCCTCCTCGGCACCGTCGTGAT
>PABD01000170.1 GCA_002702685.1 Planctomyces sp. | reverse complement strand
TTCTCTTTCAGCGCCGCGTTTCTCGAACCCAGCGCTGCCACGATCAACGACTGCTTAAACTCCACGATGAAGCCGTCCAATTCGTATCCCTCTCGCGGGCTCCAGCGCTGATCGTAACCGATCATGTTGCACAACCCGCAGTCATGGGACTTGTTCGTCCGCAGATTCTTCTCCCGGAGGATATCACCGAACTCGACGACGAACAGATCCGCATGATCCTGTTGCACGAACTGATGCACATCAAGCGGTTCGACCTCGTCCTGCACTGGGTGCTCCTTCTCATCAAGTCGGTGCAGTGGTGGAATCCATTCTTCTGGCTTGCGGCCGCCCGGTATCGCAGCCTGAACGAACAAAGCTGCGATCAGGCCGTCATTGGTATTCTCTCCCGTTCGAACGAAGAAAGACGAATCAATGCCCATCGCTACGCGGAACTTCTCGTCACCATGGCTGCTCGCATTAAGCGTCCGGGTTGGCGTCTCAGCCTCCCGGCATCCCTCCTCGGCTTCCTCACCGGTCGACTCTTCAAAAGAGCGATCGCTCGCCGCATGCGGGCCGCGCAATCCTGCCGGTTTTCCCAATCGGGAATTCACATGGCGATCATCCTGTTGCTGCTCACCTCAGTCGCCTACTCAGGCTTCACTGACCTGCCGACATTGGTTTACACACCCCCTGTTCGGAAGGAACTTTACTCAGAGGTGATTGCCTCAACGCTCAACGACAAAGTGAAGCCGAAGCAGGAAGAGATTTGGACGACAACCGAATACAGTATCGGCCCTGCCATCGACAAGGTGGCGGCACAGGAAAACATCAAGCGGTCCGAAGCAACAGACCGCTGCCGGAATGCCCTCGCCGCGTCGCTGGGAGGCCAACTTCTGAAAGATCCCACCGAGTTCGAATCACGTTCAGCGAAACCAGACTCGGCAGATATCCTGCTGATTCAGGGTGAGACAGAGCCGGAAAACACGGTCCGGGTCTTTGCCTCCACTGAGTCGCATCAGCAGATTACTCCGCTGCTCGAACATTGGACAGCAACAGGACTGCACGAGTTGGCGGTCGAGACGCGTTTTATGACGCTCAATGAAGATCTCGCCAACATCAGCGATCACCGCTGGGACACCCTGCTCAGTTCACCGCCCATCCTCTTACCGGCAACGAAGACTCACGAGCAGATTATCACGCAAACAGGACATTCGATCTCAGCCAACGAAATCCGGAACGAACCCCTGGCCGTTTTTGTCTCGACGGTTACGCCCGAAACATCGCGGGAGTTAATCGAACTCTTTCAGCGGCATCCCCGGTCGAATTTGCTCTTCGCTCCCAAGGTCCATGTCTACAGCGGGGCGAGAGGTGAATTGTCAGATCTAACGTCGCGTATCTACTATACCGGCCTTGAACTCCGAAACGGCGAACCTCCGCTCCCTCGAACGGAGGAGATTAATGAAGGCGTGCGACTCGAATTCAACCCGCTTATCAATTCCGACCAGACGAGGCTCAGCCTGAGTTGCCGCGTGACGTTCAGCAACGTCGATGACATCTACACCGCCTCCACACCGTTCGAGGAAGGCAGGGCTTCAATTATGTTACCCAGCGTCAAACAGCTGCAGATGAATATCGACTCTGAACTCCCCCCCGGCGAAACCCTCCTCCTCGGCATCCCGCCCACCCACGATCGGAAAGAATTCCTCTATTTGATGATCACCCCGAAGCTGATCACCCGGTCGGCGAAGTAAACCGTTGGACCAGCTCCTTTTGAATCGAATTGATCAAACTCGACTTGCCCCTCCGAACGGGGACAGCCGTTTACCTAAACCCCACAACCTGCTCGGTCAACGCCGTTTGCGCAAGCAAATAGTAAACATATTGACAGAAAAAGACGATATCGGTAGGGTAATCACCCCACTTGACAGCACTTTCAGCAGTGTCGATCGGTGGCCACTTCTCGTCCCTGAGAGTCCCACTCATCCTGTCATCGATTCGAAATGCAGTTTTCATGGGTCCACGCCATGGACATGCCCCCCGAAAAATTGAACGCGACCGCCACGGAAGTGTTGGACATGCTCGACCGCTGGAGTGACCGTATGCACGGACATCACACCCAGAAACGGCAGTATCACCGCGTTCCCTACCGTACCCTCATGACGGTTTACATCCCGTACAACGACCATATGGCGGGTGAGGCCAACGAAAGCGCCGGGTTCACCGTCTGGTCACGCAACCTCTCTCGCGGTGGTGTCGGTTTCATCTACACCGGCCAGTTGAACCACGGCAAATACCTGATGTGCCTCGACGCCGCTCAGCGCGGCGAACTCTGGTTCCTCGTCGAAGTCGTCCGCTCCCGCAAAGTCCACGACCACTTCTGGGAATACGGCGCCAAACTCCTGGAACGCGCATCGATTTGAGTCGGCGTTCTCATGTCGTAACTCACTTTCCAACAGACTTGACTCTCCCAACTACGTCGCCGACGTCCGCTTACAGCAACCGGGAAAGTGAATGACCACTGTTCTTTTGGGGAGCCAATGAGACCAGCCCAAACCCAGCATCTCCATGCTCTCGCTGGTACAAGCGCAACCCCAAAACATAAAACCCATAAACTTCGACAATTTATATCCTCCGCCGCTTTCCTCTCGTCCCATTTCCTCTGTTTCACTACACTTCAGCTTGTCCCTCGATCCTGAACCCATCCTGAATGCCGGTTGTGGCTGTTCGCGAATCACTCATGCTGGATTCGATGCAACGCGCCAGCGGGTTTCAGGATGACCTGAAGATGCCCCGCCTGAAGTGAGTCTGCTTTGCGTTCGGAATCCGACACTCCGGCCCCCTCCCCCGCTGCCGGTAGCGGTGCGCCCAGTGCAGTCGCTCCGTCGACGTCAGCGACTGCTGCGCCCCCCCCGACGCGCAGGGCGCGTCTCCGGCATCTTGTGGAAGCGATTGTCCTGCTCTCGATCGCCGTCGTGATGATCCGTGCCTTTCAGGTCGAAGGGTATCTCATCACCACCGGTTCCATGGCGAGCTCCCTGCGCGGCGCGCACGAACAGCTCGACTGTCCTCATTGCCAATACCCGCTCGCCATCGGCGTCAGCTTCGATGAATCGAGCCCTGACCCCTTTCATCAGGAACTTTCGAGTCAGCGGGAAGAGTTCACCGCCTGCCCGAACTGCGGAGAACCCCGGATCGCGCTCGACCACGGGACCACGAGCCAGGGGGATCAGATCCTGATTCACAAGGGAGGCTTCCTCTTTCGTGACCCACGCCGATTTGAACCCGCGCTCTTCCGCAATCCGGATGAACCCCATGAGGTCTACATCAAACGAGTCATCGGTCTTCCCGGCGAATCGGTCCTGCTGCGGGAGGGGGATGTGTTCATCAATGGCGAACGGATCGTGAAAAGCCTGACCGAACAGCGTCACCTGCGGGAACTCATCCACGACGAAAACTTCCACGGTCCAACGGACAGCAATAAGGCCGTGCCTCCGCGGTGGCACGCATCGCGCGGTGCAAACCCGGCGTGGACCTTCACCCCCGAGGGACATACCTGGCAATCTCCCGCTGAGCCGCCCGTCGATCCAAACACGTTTCACTGGTTGCGGTATCAGCATTGGACCCCCTTCGGTGGTCAGCACCTGACGACCGTCTCATTACCGGATGAAGACGCGGAGATCAGTCTCCCCCCCTTGCCCAGTGACCAATTGCCTGACCCCGAAGTGACTGAACCCGAAGTCACCTCGCCGACCGAACCGGAGCAGGTCGACACCGGCAACCTGGATCTTCCATTCCAATTACCGCGCGGCAACTCTCCCGTCCGACTTGACGAAGACGCGCACGAACTGAGTGTCATCGGCGTGCTCTCCGAGGAATGGTTCCTGAAGCTCGCGGCGCTCAATGAAGATCACCCGGAACGTGTTGCCGCACTGGCGGAACTCAAAGCGCGCTCGCACCTCGCCCCCCTGACCGACTACAACAGTTACAATCCACAATCACTCCAAAGCCATGCCAAAGTCGTCCGCGACCTGATGATCGCCTGCCGCGTGCAGTCGATGGGAACGAACGGGGAAATCGCCTTCCGCATTCACGAGGGAACGCAGTATTACGAAGTCCGGTTGAATCTCGCTCGCAGTGAGCTGCAGCTCTTTCTGAAAGACAGCCCGCAACCGGTCCTCACCTGGGCACTCCCCGATAACGACTTCTCCGCGGGACGACTCATCGAGTTCTCCACCTTCGACCGCGTATTGCTGTTTGCGATTGATGGCGAAGTTCTCCTGGAAGGCTGGACACTTCCCTTCCATGATCCTAAACAACCTTACGCCCGCACTCCATTCGAAATCGGCGCCGCTGGCGATACCTTCTCGCTGAGCGACCTGCGCGTCTATCGGGATCTGTACTACCGCTCGGATTTCCCCGGATTCGTGCGGAATGCCACTCTGGAACCGTATCCGGTCCCGGCCGATCATTTTTTTGTGCTGGGCGATAACAGCATGCGATCGTGGGACAGCCGAAGTTGGGCGGAACCACTCGTTTCCCGCGACCAACTGCTCGGTCGACCCCTCATTGTGCATCTTCCGTCGCAATCCGCGCCGGAAGAAGTTGGAGGCCGCCATTTCGACGTGCGTATCCCGGACTTGGCCAGAATTCGCCTGATCCATTAAGATGAATCGCGATTTCCAGCGAACAATTCGTAGGAAGACAAGAAACCTTACCGCGGAGCGAATACGCATCACACTGTCCGTAATGCAACGTGCGAGGCCCCGTTCACCATAAATCCAATCGATAGAAACCCGGACAATTCGTCGGGGATCTCACTTCCATATGAGCACCATCCGCAAAAAAAACAGCAAAATCGACGAGTCTTCGGCGAAGAAAAAACACGATGATGGCGTCCGCGAGACGTTCGATTCCATCATCTTCGCCTTCGTGCTCGCGTTCCTGTTCCGCGCGTTCGCCGCCGAAGCCTTCATCATTCCAACTGGCTCCATGGCCCCGACTCTGCTCGGTCGCAATAAAGACGTCGTCTGCCCGAAATGTGATTTTGACTTCACGATCGGCGCGAGCGAGGAAGTAAACCAGGAATCCGGCCGCCTGCAGCACCGTATCACCCAGGCGACCTGTCCCAACTGCCGTTACGACATCGACGTCCGCGACAATAACGTCTTCAACGGCGACCGCATTCTCGTAACCAAGTTCTCCTACGAATTCGCCGATCCCAAGCGGTTCGATGTCATCGTCTTCAAGTATCCGGAAAGCCCGAATGTCAGTTACATCAAACGCCTGATCGGGCTGCCCGGCGAAACAATCAAAATCGAACAGGGAGATGTCTATACGCGGACATCCAATCAGCAACCCTGGGAGATCGCCCGCAAAACGGATCCCGATAAACAACAGGCGATTCAGCTCTCGGTCTACGACAACGACTACCGGGAGACAGCCCTGCACGCCGCCGGTTGGCCCCTGCGCTGGACTGGTATGGAACAACGGGACGGCAAAGAGGAGCTGGATGGTTGGGTCGATTCGGAAACGGGTTGGCAGACGATCTCCGACGGCGCGGCCTATCAACTCTTTGGCGCCGATTCCGAGGAGCAGCGTTGGCTGCGTTATCGACACATTGTCCCGACCAACCGCGACTGGGAAGATCTGGAAGCAGGGCGTCCACTGGTGCAGAACCCCGTTCCGGAACTGGTTCTCGACTTCTGTTCCTACAACACGACCTCCATGGGCCAGCGAAATGCCGGCAGCGTAGAAGATCCCTCCCGGTACTGGGTCGGCGATCTGACCATCAACTTTAATGCCGACATCCGCAACGCCGGCAATACATCTGAACTTGTCGTGGAACTCAACGAAGGCGTGCGCCAGTACCGCGCCCGGTTTGATCTCCAATCAGGACAAGTCCAGATCTACATGCTCGACCATTTCCTCGCCGACTCCGAAGAACGCCTCGTCGGCACCGCCGAGTCCACCGTTGTCGCGGGCGATACCTACGATATCCGCTTCTCCAACGTCGATAACCGGCTGTGTCTCTGGGTCGATGACGACCTTGTTGAATTCGATCAGCCGTTGAACTATGAAGCCCCCGGCTTTCCCGGCCCCCGCGAACGCGATCGAGTCCCCGTCGGCATTGCCGCTCGCGGAGCGGACATCGTCGTGAGCGATCTCCTGATTCAGCGCGACATCTACTATCGCGCAAATGCCGTACCGGGTCGCTTTGGCAAACCTCAGGATGTGACCATCCAGGGCATGGGCGAAAATGACTCCCACGACCTCTACACCAACCGGGCCGATCCCGAGACCTGGTGGAAGACATACATCCGGAACACCGACGACTATTCCCTCGTCTTCGAACAGCTGGCGGACGACGAATACTTCGTGATGGGAGACAACAGCCCGCGCAGCAAAGACAGCCGCCTCTGGGAAAATGACCGTCGTGCCGTTCATCGCCACGCGATTAAGGAATCGTCGCTGGTCGGCAAGGCCTTCTACATTTTCTGGCCGCATGGGCTTCCCATCGGAAACGACGGGAAGGGGTACGCGATCCGGTATCACCGCGATAACTTCAACAACAAGACCGACTACCCCACCTATACCGCCCCGTTCCTGCCGCAGATCGGTCGCATGGAGCGCATCCGCTGATCGGCTAAGCCCCGAATCGGCTCCCAATGTCTCCCCGGGGCGATTTCGTCTTGTCATCCCGCTGCGAATGAAGGAAACTACCCACCCGCGTGGCGTTTCCCCACCGCGCGGCCAGTTCATCCAGTTATTCGCATCCGACCTATCATGGAGGATACTTCGATGCACCTTCTCGACTGTCGCGGCCTCATCAAGGATTATCCGGGCAAACGGGCTGTCAACGGCATCGACTTCCACGTCGATCGGGGCGAAATCGTCGGGCTCCTCGGACCGAACGGGGCCGGAAAATCGACGACCTTCCGCATGGCGTGTGGTCTCGCGACTCCCACTCAGGGAAGAGTTGAGCTCAACGGGGTCGATGTCACCAAATGGCCCATGTACAAGCGTGCCCGTCAGGGAATGGGGTACCTGCCGCAGGACGCCAGCATTTTCGGGAAGCTCTCGGTCGAACAGAACATCTTCGCGGTGCTCGAATACCTGGACCTGAATCGCCGCGAACGCTGCGATCGCGTGGACGAACTGCTGCACCAGTTCGGACTGACCGACAAACGGGCACAGACTTCCTCGACCCTCTCCGGGGGGGAACGCCGCCGACTCGAGATCGCCCGATGTCTCGCCTCCGACCCCGAACTGATTCTGCTCGACGAGCCCTTCACCGGGATCGACCCCGTCACAATTCACAGCATTCAGGACATCATCGCCGATCTCCGGGACAGCGGCATTTCGATCCTGCTCACCGACCACCGCGAGCGGGAAACGTTGACGATTACCGACCGCAGCTACATCGTCTGCGCGGGGGAAGTCGTGGTCAGTGGTGATGCCGAGACGGTCCTGAACGACCCGCTCGCCAAACAGCTTTATTTCGGCAAACGCTTCGATGCCGATTCCATCATCGAAGGCAAAGAGACCTTCACGCTGGCCGACGGCACCCCGGCTGGCCGCACCTACGCTTCGCGCGGGGAAGCCGAACGGGCTGCCTGATCCCGACTCTCACGCCTGATGTCGACCGCCAGGCGACGCTCTGAGCGCTTCGCATGTATGTTCGTGCGAGTGAACGCTTTATGCTGACGCCCCAGCATTTCGGCCACCTGTCGGTGCCCCGAACGGGTATCTTGCCGCCCTGGAGATGCAGGGAATTCTCGGCCTTTTCTTCTGGCAGGCATTCTGTATCCGCTTGCGACATATTGGACTTAGGTCGACCCGCCCGGAACAGTTTCAGTTTTCTTGAATCATGTAATATTTTCAAACAAGTGCTTGTGTATGCACATCGGGTAGCGTAGCATCAGGGTCAATAGAATCGTCATATTCGGTGGAAAGTGCGCCTTCTGCCTCAACCTCCGAGTATGACAATTCCATAAATTCTGACATCGCGAATCCCATCTCCCGGGTCCCACTTCAGCACCGTTCCCCACTTCTATCCCCTCGGCGGAACCTACCCGGGACGAATCGCGACGCCAGAACATCTAAGGTGCCAGGAGGGCCCCGGGTAATCCATCGTCCAGTCAGGTCGCGCTGCGAATGCGTATCGGTCCCCTCGATATTCATTCGCACGTGACCCGTCGACGACGATTCGGATGACCCGTCAGCGACTTGTTTTTTCTCAGTACCACTGCATTTCAACGCCCTCGATTCGACGCCGTTAAATTCAATGCCCCTCTTTCCCATGCTCCGTTCCCTCGTTCCAGATCCGACGACGGTCTCCTTCTCTCCCGAAGCTGACCTGCATCCGCCGGAGCATACAGGCATTTTTTCCCGAATTTAACTTCGCGACGTGCCCACTCCCTACCGACGGTAGCTCGACACACAACAAGGACCTCCCCAGATGATGTTGACGAACTGGCTTCAGAATTTTCAGTCCCGATATCCCGGCTCGGCCGCATCAGCCCGACGAAATCGTCACTTCCATCCCGCTCAGGTCGCCATCTCGAATGACGTCGAACGACTTGAAGACAAATGCATGCTCAGCAGTGTGCTGATCTCCATCGAAAAACCGATCGCAACCGCCACGGACGACGCGGAAGAACGCGAAACCGAATCGGTTTCACGTTTCGATTCCACGCTCGACATTCCGGACCGCGGCGGTAAAGACCAGATCATCGGTCTCCGCTTCACCGACGTCGAAATTCCCGAAGACGCCGTCATCCGTCGCGCCTACGTCCAGTTCACCGCCGACGGTAACTCCAGTGGAACCGCGAACGTCAACATCCGTGGCGAACTTTCGAGCGAATCAGAAACCTTCGCCGGCACTTCTGGTGACCTTTCACTCCGTACCCGCACGAACACTGCCATCAACTGGTCTCCCTCAGACTGGCTCCTTAACGGCGATCAGACTTCCGCCCAGGCTACCCCGGACCTGACTCCCATCATTCAGGAGCTGATCAACCAGGCCGATTGGTCGAGCGACAGCGCGATCACGTTCCTCATGGAGGGTGACGGCACCCGCAACGCACGCGCCTTCGATGCCGGTAGCGGAGCACCGGTTCTGCATATCGATTACATTGTTGACGCCAACTACTACGAGAAAGAATACCTCGTTGTTCACACGCCCCGACTGCAGCAGGGGAATGTCGCGCTGGACGGTTTCGGTTTCGCCGGAACCGACAAAGATCAGATTCAGATCATGATGCAGACGCAGCGCACCGGCAACAACAATGTCAACGACACATTGATGCTCGAATACCGCAAAGTCGGCGCGACCAACTGGAACACCGGTACGTGGAGCACGACCAGCGCAGGACAGTCCGGAGTCGAACTGCATACGGCTTCGTTGACCGGACTGGACTACGGTACCGAGTACGAATATCGCGTTCGCCAATACATCGAATCTGGAGAATTGGTTGAAGAATGGGAAGCCACGTTCCAGACGCGACTTGCCAAAGGGGACGCCACCGAGTTCTCCTTCGCCGCTTTCGGAAATTCCTCGGCGAATCCCGTCGGCAACGACGATATCCTTGCGAATACCCGCCAGCTGATGGAGCGTCTCGGCACGACCGATGCCCGCTTCTCGCTGCTCGTCGGGAACAGCATCAACCCGAACGGATCCTATTCCGATGCGGATGGTCGCTTCGAGTATTTCATCAACCCGGAAGGAGCCGAGTGGCTCGGTTCACACGTCGAATACACCGCGTACGGACCCGATGAAATCAACAGTGGCGCCGCTGATCTCTATTACTCCAACCCGGAGATCATCGAAGGGGTGACCTCGCCCTTCTACAACCCGGTCGGCGAACAGCTGGAAGAGAACTACTCGTTCGACTATGGCGACACTCACTTCGCCACTTTCAACAGCAATGTCTGGGACAACGAA
>PABD01000169.1 GCA_002702685.1 Planctomyces sp. | reverse complement strand
GCCGTCTTCCAGTTGGGGAAGCTTGCCCCCTCGCTGGGAAGCGTAGTTATGAATTGCGACTCCGAGGTTCTTCAGGTTGTTCCGACACTCCAGGGTGCGGGCAGAACGGCGGGCGTTCTGTACGGCGGGAAGTAACAGGGCCATCAGGGTGCCGATAATCGAAATTACGACGAGTAATTCGACCAGCGTAAAACCGCGACGGCGGCGAGAATTGGTTTTCATGAGAGATCTCCGATGAGTTTCAGGGGATTACGGTAACCTGCACCCGATTTCGATCCGGAACAATTCGTTCCGGGAATCGTTTGAACCTGATTCCGTTGAGGGTGATCCAGTTTCAGAACGGGGGGCCAGTAATCCAGGGAATGTGTTTTCGGGAATACATCGCTGCGACGTGTCCCGAGTTGTCATAATCCTGCCGCGGGGAGTGGCCCTGCTCGTGCGACGTTCCATTCGATGGTGCGACCGGTTAAGCGAATCGCGTCATTGATGATTCATGGAACCTTAGGGGTTCCGATTGTTGTTGCAGGTTCCGAATTGTTTCGTTGGTATACATCGCCCCGGACGGGAGCGAGTCTGTTCAATTCAATTCGGGAAGGACATTCCCGGAAGAAGATGAGCCCCGGTTGGGGCGGCCTCAGATGGGAGGGTGGCCTTCAATAGTCTAACCGTGGAAACGGTGGGTGAAGAGGGAATCCAGATTCAAGTCACGGATTCCGTTTTCCATTATAAACAATTTTCCAGTTATGGAGTTAAGGTAATTCAGGGATTTCACGGCGAGTCTGGTAATTTCAGCAGCCTCGACGAATACTCCGGGAATTTTCACGACACTTTGGTTAATTTTCCTTTGCGAAAAGGGAGCTGTTATTTGATGTTCAGCCGCTGTAATACGAGATCCCGCCAGTTGAAGTCTTCCGGTTCCGCATCACTGGTTTTGAACCGCAGCGTAAACCGGTCGTTCGGATCACTGGAGAAATCGTCACCATCCAGGGTTTCAAACGCTTTGGAGCGGTCCACCACGAACATGCTTCGATAACCCGGTGAATCCGTCATTTTGCCCCCAATCCGGACGGAACCATCGCCCTGCGTCGCCGCTTCAAAGAAGTCGACCTGGATGAAGACGAAGAAGACATTGCTCCGGTTGGTGGAGTTGTTCATGACCTTGGCCAGCAGACGATGCTTCGCCGGATAGTCGAGACCTTCACCATTGGTGCCGACCTCGAAGAGACGGCGTTTCTGGTTGATGGGGGTCACGTCCTTATCGACGGGCAGGCTCCGCAACATGGTGTTCTCCATGCTGTCGATACCGTCGTCCACAAAGCTGAGATCGCGGAAGGGACGGGAACCCGGCATACCGGGCAGATACATTTCCGTCACGGGATCGCGACCATCTTCGACAGAGACACCGGCGGTACCGACATCGGTCAGGGCACCGCTCGCGTCGAACAGCTGATCGCGCGACTTGATGAACTGTACCCACCAGTCGCGAGTCGTCTGGGCATTGTAATTCATGCCATCAATCTCGCCATTGGCGTCGGGCAAGTAAACGAAGTTGTCCTGTGTCGGATCCAGTGTGTACAAGCGGATCTCGTCCATCAGACCGGCCAGGACTTCGGGAGACCGAAGCGTGTTCCAGTTGATCTTACCCGGCAGTCGATAGCGGCCCATATTGTTCGCATTGAAGAGCGACGGGGTATCGACATTGGAGTCGTACCGCGGCACTTCGACGAAGGCGAGCAGACGGTACCAGCGATTCGGATTCGCGTACAAGCCGGTACCGGTCGGGTCGAGGACATAATCCACAGCGGCCGTATGCGTGCCATCCATGTGCAGACCCGCGTTCAGAGAACCATTGAGGTTCACCGACAGAGCGGGACCATCCGTCAACCGCGCGGGACTATACATCGGAATCGACAACAGATCGATCGGTGATGCGAAATCCCGGTTGTAGTGGGGCTGCCAGGTCAGGTAGGTATCCCCCGGCCCGGTCGGCAGCGTGGAGTTTTCTTGACTCAGCGAGTTCATCTGAATGGACGCGGCGATATCTTTGACGGCATACGAAATCGGTGCTGATTCGCTGAAATCATTACTGGAGTTCCTGTTGAGAACTTCCTGACGCTCCGAACTGTAGGCGCTCTGCTGGTAAATGAATTCCTGCAGCTCCACCCCTTCGATATTCGGTGACATGACGGAATACTTCGGAGTCGGCGACATTTCCGACATCTGCCATTCAAAGAGATGCCCGATGAGGCTGTTGAGGTCGACAACGCGATATCCGCTGGAAGGCGTCGCTTCGACTTCATCGACCTGAATCCAGGGGTTGTCGTCGTTATATGTGTCCGACAGGTCCGACATCGCAATCACCGGCACCGGACGTTTGGTGTCCATACGACGGTACAGGCGGAAACGAACGACAGCACTGTCGCTGGTGATCGCCGGGACCATATCGGTTTGAATCGTACCGGCTTCGTCATAGATGAGAGACGCCCGCTGATTTTCGGTCGCGGTGCCATCATAATGAGCGACGGTGTCGAGGTGAGAGTAAGTCTGAGTGTATGGATCACCGATTCCTGAAGGAGCGGCTGAAGGCGGCAACATGGCCGGCGCCAGATACCAGGTCGCGGCGGAGAACGATCCGCGACCACTGTAATAGTCGGTCGGTGGGGTGCTGCCATCGAAGTCGAACGCGACCCGCGCGTTGCTGTGTTCGAGCGTCTGCGGCAGATCATTTTCATCGATTGCCGACGCACCGAGCACGACGACCTTTTCACCGGTGCGCAGATAGTCGCGATCTTCACCGGAATAAGGAACTTCCGTATCGATTCGGAAGGGGTCCGTACGGAACATGGTGCGGGGATACACGTTTCGAACGTAGTCCGGACCTGTCGGCGAATTAATATCGCCACCGTCGAACACCTCGACCTCGATACGCCATCCACCATCAAAGGGGATGCCATCCATCTGGTCGTCGAGATTGAAGTAGTCCGGCGCGAAGTTCGGCAGAATGTTCTTCAGCTCAATGTACGAAAACAGGTGCGTGAAGTTGTCATTCCACTCCGTACCCGTGAGATTCACGAGTCCGCCGGAACCTCCGTCCGTCCGCACAAGCGGGAACTTGAGCAGGTTGACTTCGTTGATCGCCAGTTCCTGGGCCTCGATTCCATTCACGACGCCGCGATCAGATTCGACCGTGGTGTGGGGGTTGTCATCAAGGCTCCAGCCATTCGTCAGGTTGGTATCGAATTCGAATGAGTCGATAATGTTATCGCGATCCATCTGGTTCACGGCGTTGATCGCAAACTGCGCCATGTCTTCCATTTCGTCGAGCGAATAGGGATTCGCCGTGAAGGGATTCGCGTCGATGTCATCACCGAGCATGTAGAGCAGGACATAGATATCGCGCGCCATCCGCTGACGGTCCACGCGGGCCCAGAATTCCTGCAGGGCCACATCACCACCAAAGTTACCATTGGCGGGATAAGGATTGCCGGCGATGGTGTAACTGCTCTGTGCCGTCGACGTTCCAAGCGATACACCAGTCGGGTGCGGAGTCAGACGACGAAGGTAGGTCATCGGCGTCTGTTCCCACAGCACTTCATAATCAAGCACGCGTTTCGTTACGGGGTTCACCACCCAGTCGTCCGGGATCGCGTTGCCTGTCGTGTTCGACGGGTTGGAATCGCCGCTGTCTTCGAAACCGACGCAGCGATAGATACAGCCATCATAAGGACTGGTAATGACAAAGTCGCCGATCGAGTAGGTCGAGTTCGCCGCGCGGACGCCGTAGGAGAAGTCCGCCAGGTTGAGCTCATCCACCACATGGTTGAGGCTCATCAGGCGCTGAACGACCTGCTCGCGGTACTGATTCGTCGTCAACGAAGGATCATAGGGTACGTTGACTTCAATCCACTTGCGGAAGGCCGAACGGAACGGATCGAGGTTCGCGTCGTAACTGGCCGTCGTGTCGTAAGGTGGCGGGAAGATCAGCACGTCGTTCGACGGATCGGCGTCACCGAAATCGTTCGCCCAGAATTCCCACGAGCGGAAGAAACTCCACCAGCTGTTACGCGACCGGATGTCGGTGCTGTGAGTCGTGAAGTTCCTGCGAATCGATTCGGCTCGATTGTTCTCTTTGAAGTTGTACGGCATCAATTGCATCAACCGCGAGGTCATGTTCGCAAACTCGATGTCCGATGCGGACATCTGCAGCGGACCGTTTTCCGCGAGGCTGAACGGTTCATCCGGGTTCCGGGAACCTGTACCGAACAGAAACTCCCAGTTCGCCTTGTCGGAGTAGACGTTGTAGTCCGCTTCCATCTCGCCCGGTTCGTCGATCAGCGCGTCCGTTACGAGCACGGCATCGTTACCTGTACGGGTCGTAGCGTTCAAATCGTCACCGTTGCCGAGGTCGCCATCCCAGGTGTTGTAGGTCGGGTACGGGTAGTCGGTGTATTTCAGCCAGCGATCGCTCAGCAGTGAGGTGAAGCTGAACGTCTTTCCGGTCGTTCCCATTACATCACCGATACCGGTGTAGTCCAGGGGATGCAGCGGGGTGCCGACGACCGACGTCGACAGCGCAACCGGGGTGTTATTATTGTCATCCGCCGCGGCCGAGCCGGACCAGAACGGCACACCTGGCTGCGGATAGTTGTAGCGATTGCGGCTGTTGTAAACAGTGTTGAAGTTCGTGATGCCATCGTTACCGTAGCGTCCCAGGATGACGTCCTCGACGATTCCGGAATTGAAGGTCAGCTTGGCGGAGTTCGCCCAGTACCATTCCATGTTGGCAATTTCGAGCGGCGCACTGGTAACCGGAGATCGACCGAAGAATTGCGCGTGGTCCGCTTTAGCCGAGTTGGAGTCGGCGATCGTATTGAAATCCGCCTCGGTCGCGCTCAATGTCCAGAGCGGGTTGATCTCCGCCGGCGATAGACCGAGATTCGACAGGGAAAGAAAATCAGCGATGTTGTCCGCGTTCATGTCGCCGAAGACCGTCGCTCCGGTCAGGTCGGCAAAGCCGTTGAGGTTCCCCGCCGCATTCAGGTTGATGAGCGCATCGGCGTCGTAGATCGTGACGGCGAACATGGGGATGAAGAAACGGCCCCCTTCAGGAGTCTCCTGAATCGGGAAGTCGAGGTCCATCCAGATCGCTTCCTTGATGCCGTCACCATCGGCGTCGGCGTCATAGGAATAGTAAGGCTGCGCGTATTCCTGCCAGTACGTCGTATTCGATGTCGCCGTGCCAGCAGGGGCGCCCGTCGGATCGATACAACGGTAGTACATGTCTGTGCCGGTATCGTAAACCCATTCGCCAAAGTCGTAGGCAACGCTGCTGCTGTACGGACTCAGCGCCCAGGCCCCTTCGCTCCAGCTTTCGCTTGCGGAAGTGAAGTCCGGGAAGGGGAAGGCAGATGAAATACCTGACACCGACCCGAGTTCTAAGGGATGGACGAAACGGTCGTGCGTGTACGCCGCAGCTTCATGCTTGTGGAAGTCGTGAGCCCGCAGTGATAACGACGTGTAACTGGAATCCGTCATCCAGTCCGGCTGAAGGCGGAGGCGTCCGCCGATCACTTCGCGCAACAGTTCCGGGCGGTGATACGAGGGTTTGATCACCAGTACCGGGTTATTGTTCGCGTCGAGGCCGTAACCCCGATGCGCGAGAAAGACGTTGTTGTAGTCGGGGGCGGTGTAGGGTGCGTCCGGGGTGTACTGGAAATTCGTCGTGTAAGAAGTGAAAGTCCCCCCATTCGCGGCTGGGGACGCATTCATCCACGGTTCCAGTGTGCCATCGGATACGCCATCGTAGTTATTGTCGAAGCTGACATTGCCCGAACCATCGATGACGAAGTTATATCCCGTACCGGAATAAGGCGCAAGGTCGTTGCCGAACATGTTCGGGACGAGGCCATGTCGCCCGCCACTCAAGGCGGTGTGCGGTAAGGCGGCGGGACCTCCCTTGATGATCTGTTCGAGAGCCCAGTCCATGACGGCGTCGCGGTCGAAGTAGGAGACGTCGCGGGCTTTGGCGCGGGGCGTGTTCGCGTAGTATTCGCTGTTCGCCTGTTGTTGTCCGGCGATGCTGTAGGCGAAGAAGCCGATGATCATCATCAACCCGAGCAGCGCGAGCACCACGACCAGCGTGGCCCCGCGGCGGTGGGTGGAGATCGCGGATCGGCGTCGTTTCGCGGGCGATTTTGACGTGCCCGAAGAGTGGATCCGTTGAACGGTTTTTCGTGAGGTGAACATGTTGAAAACTTCCTCTCTGTTACAGAGAGCCGTGGCCCGAACCGGCTTGGGACTGGTTCGTGTATTTATATTATTCGTACCCGCGCCGATACTGGCGACAGGAAAATCGTCAATCTATCAAAGAATGCTGCAATGTTAGCTGACGGGTCTTGTCACTCTGGGGATCCCGGTAACGAATCGTAATCTGAATGGCCCGAATGGGACGGGGAACGGGCTCTGTGAACGATGCATCAATACGGGTGGGTCGATACGGGGGGACATCCGGTCCGACCGTGCTATCGTATCGATCGATTGCGGGATGCCAGGTATCAAAAACATGCCCCCGATCCGCGACCGCAGGCGGGGTGTAGTCAGGCACCGTATCGTCGTAGTCGGACAGCGGCCCATAGTTCTGCTGAACCGCGGATGCGGCTGTGTCGTCATAAAAGAAGTCGCCACCGGAAGTCGCGTGACCCACGTCGGCAAACGCGCCCAACGATTCGTCCCAGAGTTTCACATCGAAGCTCATCACATTGGTGAGCAGCAGGTCTTCAGAAATCCGATCTCCACCGGAAAAAGCCGAGACGACTCCCTGGGTGAGAGCGAGCGTCGGCGTGTCGGCGGCGCTCATGGGGCTTCCCGCGACGGGAAGACGGCCCGGGTAACCGAAGTTCAGATGGGACGTCTCTTCGTGTGTATAGCGACCGATGTACTCGGTATTGCCGTTCACGAACTCGCGTGGCAATCCGGACTCGAAGTCAAACCCGAAACGATGCACCGGATCGGCGAGCGGTTTCGCGACGCCACCGAAGTTTTCGAGCGAACTTTCGCCGTTACCAACACCGTTAAAGTTGACCTTCGGCGTTGCCGGAGTGGTATCGAGGTACGCTGAGTAATCGAAATCGCGCCAGAAGTCCGATTCGCCGACCGCGGAGTTGGGATCTTCACTGTCATACTCATCCACGATGAGGTCGGTGGTGCCGTCATCCGGCTGATAATCCATATTGTCCCGATCCATAGGCCGTCGAACCAACAACACGCGTCGGTAAAGGCTGCCATTTCGAACAAAGTAGCAGACCTCAGCAAACTGGGATGCACCTGTGCCGCGAAACTCGCCGCTGCTGTCGGTCTTCGGATCAAAGTCATCCCAGATCGGTTGGTTTTCTTCCGTGATCGCACCATTGATGGCGACGGCCTGACCGAAGATCAGGTTGTTGAAACTCGTATTTGGGACCGCATCTCCATTAAAACGGTCAACGGTCAGCTGAAAGACATCGTCACTATCATCATTGATGTCGTTTTCGGAAACGTAGAAGTAACCCGTGCGCTCCGCAGGCTTTAAATCTGTCAACGGTGGATAATCGTTATCTGGATCTTCATCGGGGCCCCAGGGAGCAACGGTTTTGAAGGTTCGTGTTTCGAGGTCGCTTTTCAGAATCGTCGTCAAGGTCCGGGCTTTTTCGTCGTTGTTGGCGATGCCCCGGGTCTGGATGATCGTTTCGGTGGCGATCCGGAAGACCTGCGAGAACGCGTACATCATGATCACGACGAGCGTGATCGAGACCAGCAGCTCGACGAGCGTGAAACCACCGCGCGACGCGGGGGCCGTGCTGCGTGATGTCCGGGTTGTCAGGTGAGTTGTTAACATGGATGCTTCCTCGAGACCCGCGTCCATTGAATCAAACTGTAAGGCGAATCAAACGGTAAAGTGAATCAATCGGTAATCAATCGAACTGTGAATCTGGTCAGTCAGGATGTTTCGAGTCAGGGAATGAAATCAGGGTGTATAAGTCGTGATGAACGAATTCAGCGGAAAGACGTCAATGACGTTTCGGACCAGCATCGCGCTGCCGCTCGTCTGTACCGCCGGACGGTCGATGGTGACCAGGTACGGCTCTTCCGATTCGACACTCACGATCCGGTACCAGCGACAATGCTCCGCATCGAAGATGAAGTTGCCCACTTTCGGTTTGGGATTGATGGCCGAGGCCGTCAGGAACACATCGGTCGAACCGAGCGTGATGGAGGCGTCGTTGTAGACCGTTTCCGCATCGCTCGGAAAGTTGCGATTGAAAAAGACCACCATGTCGGCGTTGTTGTTGACCTGTGTCCCGTCGATATATGTCCGGCGGACGGTCATCATCCAGCTGAACCGCGGATCGGAAATCTCAACCTTCACCCGGCCGGGTGTAAAGGTACCGGCGGTGATGGCATCAATCGCCGGTGACCAGGTGATGGTCTTCGCGGCGTCGTTTCGAGCGGTGATCTTACGGTATTGCCCACCCCGGTTCGTATCGCTGAAGAGGACTGCGCGATATTGAACGTTGGGAGTCGCGTTGGTGAGATCAATATTTTCGTCGATATTGAGATCTGTATCGAGTTGTACCTGAGTCGCTGTAGCCGTGCCGCCAACAACATCCGAATCGAAGACCGCTTCCCAGCTGTCATAAGACGTCGTGAAAGTAACAGCATCATCACGGTCCGCGGCGTCGGTATCTACATCGAAGTCGAATATCGGAAGCGTCGTATCAAACAGCTGACGGCGGACGATGTTGTTGTTGCCGAAGAAATCGTTCGTCGGGTCAGCGGCCTGCACGTTCCCCTGCGGGTCGACGGCGATGAACGTGGTCACGCCCGGCGACGGGACGGCCGACGGATAGGTGCCGTCATCCCACTGTTCAACGTAAAGTGGATAGAGGTCGACGAAGGCTTCGGCGTTGAACCGGAGGTTGGTTGCCGAAGTCAGGTGATGCGCGCGGACCGTTCGCAGGATGGAGGCCGGGAACATCGTGGCGAGCGCGACGAGTCCGATCCCCATCAGCAGGATCGACATCAGCACCTCGACCAGCGTCGTACCGCCGGGCAATGCGGAAGCGCGGTTTGTATCTCTTGTCACAGGCTGGCGGATCATTCCGTCGCCCCCTTTCTCACCAGTAGATAAGGATCGCTGCCGGTCGGATCGGTCCAGATCGGCGGCGTAGTGATCTGTCCTGTCTGCGTGAAGACGGTGATCAACCCTTCCTGGTTTTCTTTGTTTTCATTTCCAAATCGTTTGATGTCCGCAATCGCTCCCCCGATATCTTCGCGGTGGATGATCGGCAGATGCAGCATGCCGTGCGTGGAGAGCGGGCCATTCACGGTGCCGAGCGGATCGAACATGATGTCGACATAACCGTTCGCCCCGGTCACCTCCCAGACGAGGGGAACACGATCCATCTCCGCGAGGTCGATGAACGTTCCTTCCGGCAGCGAAATCGGATCCTCTCCCGCCATTTCCACCGGCTCCAAGGTAATTTCATGATCGCCATTGGCGACCGAACCGGCGACGAGGTCCATGTTGGTCCCCGTCGCATCGCGGTATTCGGGAGTGATATTTATTTGCTCTGTCGCGACTGTTACTGCCAGTGTTCCGGGCGCGATAGTGTACCACCAGTTGTTGAGTCGAATTTTGGAATTCTGCGTTAGCAGTCCCCGGGTATGAAGTGACTGCCAATCGGTGTCCGTCCCATAAAGCTCGATAGCTTCACCATAGTCCGGCGGAGGGACAGTCACTGGTACACGTTGTATATCGATTGTTCCCGCTGTTTCATTCTCGGTTACTTCGAGGTACGCCATCGAGTTCGCGAGAAAATGCGAGTCGCCATTGGCGTCGACGAATTCTTCGAAGTAGATGCGGAGGCCGCGGGGTTCGTTCGCGTGGGCGGCCCGGTCGCGAGCCCCTTCGAGCGCGGCCTGAATCGAACGGCTGGCCGAATTGACCTTGCTGTTCTCGAGCGTCGCGTTCAGGGTGAGTACCGTCATCACCGTCAGAATTCCAATGATCACGATCGACACCAGCAATTCGATGATGGTGAAACCGCCGCGTTCCCCGGCGGACCGGCGGAGTAAATCGGGATGAGCGCCCTGTCGGTAGCGAATCATCTTAGTTACCTCCCAGGCCCTGTTGATTGGTGAGATCGTCGTTCATAACCGAGTTGTAAACGTGATCGGGTTCGCCCGCGTCGTTCTGCGTGATGTTAATATCCGCAATCGGCTCGGCGAGAATGGACTGATTGAATTCCTTCACTCCCAGGGTCCCGTCCGGTCCAGCCGAAATGACAATCGGAGCATGATATCGGTCGAAATGATGTGGTGAGGGTGTCGCCTGATTGAACTCGAATTCAAAGATACTTTCGCTGTTCAAATCAGAGAGATACCCCCCGGCAGCAGCCTTGGTCAGCACGCCTTTGGGATCATCCGGATCGAGTCCGATAATATTTTCCGGTTTTTCTGCAGCGGCAGGATTGTATAGCCGCAAGAACAGATTCGATCGGTCCGTATTCGCAAAATCGATCTGAGAAAGAAACGTCGGCCAGAGATAGAACCGGAGCGGGTTTCCCCAGCCATCGACGAATTCGAGTTTGCCATCGCCATCGGTATCGCCGATCTCCCCCGAGCTGAAGTCGATCTCCGCGGCGGTGATACTGAATTCCGGAACCGGGTTGGCTCCGTTGATTGTCCCTTTCATCAACAACTCATACAGCAGTTCCGACGAATACGCTTCGACAGCGGCCTGGCTCGAAACCTCCGAACCGGGAGGATCCAGCAGAAGATCCATACCGAAGTATTTCCCGAGAAGGTGTTTCCGCAGACAGACGGTCAACAGGTCGGTTTTGTAACTGGGACCTGACGTCCATTGGTTGCTGATCGAATCGAGACGGCCGGCGAAACGATCCCGTTCGGTGGCGATCCGCAGAGCGCGCATCCGGTCGTCGATGAGTTGATCGATCTTCTTGAGCGTGCCACGCGTCTGAGTTTCTCTACCGGAGTTCAACACGTTCCCGATGACGAATACAAAGATTCCCATCAGGATGGCGATCACGGTGATAACCACCATGATCTCCACCAGCGTGAACCCGCGCGGGTGTCTGTGGATCGTCAAGTCTGTTCGTTTCATGTCTGTTGACCTTCGATTGCGTCCGTGATGACTTGAACCGTGTGACTACGGCGCCAGTTTGCCCTGGTGGAAGTTGGTGATATTGTCCCGCTCATCCACACGCGCGCCGACCAGCGTGTCGTCGGCGGTGTCCGGGTTGAACGCCCCCCCCTCGCCATACCGGCCATCCGGCCCCGCACTGATAAGCTGGAACGTCTGGCTTTTCCAGAAGTTGTCTGTGCTGCTTCCCTGGGTGTAGACGTTGGTCATGCCCGTGCCATCGAGCGCATCGGTCGGATTCACGTAGTCATCACTGTGGATATAGACGTATGCTTTCTGTGACGAGGTGAGCGGATCGACGAGGATTTTGAAGTCGTCGGATTCTCGCAATTGACCGGTATTGAATTCATGAAACGGCCCCACGCGGGAACCACCCGGTTGAAACGGCTTCGCCATGTTCTTGGAAAACCCGGTCGGAACGCGATTCTCAGGAACTGCGGCATCATCGCTCAGCACTCCCCCCAGGAAGAAGACGAGACTTTCCGCACCATTCAGAACGATCACATCCGTGGTATCTCCGTCGCCATTCGCATCAAACGCAATCGGAGTACCGAAATCGTAATTCGGCCAGTATTTCAGAATGAGATTCCTCTCCGACGGAGCCCACCCCATGTCCGACTCGTCGATTACAAACGAGCTGGGGGGATAATCGTGGAACGTCATCTGGAAATCGGCCATCCCTTTTTCCAGCGACGTCAGTTCGGACTGCACCTGGGCGATCCTGGCATTTTCAATCGCGCCGAAGACCGCCACGGTGAGCAGCCCCGCCAGGATCAGGATGATCGTGATCACGACAAGAAGCTCGACCAGCGTGAAGCCGGAGCGAGACGGTCTGGTTGGTTGAATGAGGGAACGTTGCATGATGAATCAACTCCTTCTGTGCGGGCACGATTGCCACGGTGACAGAATGTGCTACGAAATGTTCGGGGGTGTAAACTATCGGTGATGGTGCGAGTCGTTACAGGGGGCCCGGGGAATCCGCCCCGCTTACGCGAGGCTGTTGATGAGTTCGATCATCGGCAGGAAGAGCGCGATCACGATCGTACCGACGATCACCCCGAGCACCACCACCATGATCGGCTCGAGAATACTGATGAGCGATTCCACCGCCACCTCGACCTCTTCCTCATACACGTCGGCGACCTTGTACAACATCGTGTCGAGCGCACCGGTTTCCTCACCGACGTCGACCATGTTGACGACCATGTCGTCCGTAATACGGGCTTCACGCAGGGGAACCGCCATCGACTCCCCTTCGCGGATCGCCGCGTAAATATTGTCGAACGCCCGGCGGAAGACCGCGTTACCCGAGGTATCGCGGGCGATGATGAGTGCTTCGAGGATCGGCACGCCGGAGGCAATCAATGTCCCCAGGGTTCGCATCGTTCGCGCGATCGTCGCTTTTCGCAGAATCCCCCCGAGGAGCGGAAACTTGAGACTGAGGAAGTCGCAGATATACGCCCCGGTTTTGTTCTTTTTGAGAATCTTGACGAACAACCAGCACGCAATCGGAATAAGCGGGATGAGGAACCAGTTATTCACCACCCAGTCGCTGCAGCCGATGAGGAACAGGGTCAGCCACGGCAATTTCAGTTCGAACTCTTCGAACATGTCCTTAAACTGCGGAATAATGAAGTACATAATACCGGTCACGATGACGACGGCGACGAAGATCACGACCGCCGGATAAACCATCGCACCGATGACCTTCCGCTTCAGGGTCTGGGCTTTCTCTTTGAAGTCGGCGAGACGCTGCAGAATGACCTCCAGCGCACCACCGGCCTCCCCGGCTTTCACCATGTTGACGTACAGGTTGTCGAATGCCTTGGGCTGTTTCGACATCGCTTCCGAGAGCGTCGAACCGGATTCGATCTCCTCGATCACATCGATGAGCGCGTTCTTGAGCGGACCGGGACGGGACTGCCCTTCCAGAATTCGCAGGCTGCGGAGAATCGGCAGACCGGCGTCCTGCAGCGTCGACAGCTGACGGGTGAAGGTCGTGAGGTGTTTGGATTTCACGCCCCCGATGACAAATGTCTTCTGCGGCTTATTGCTCTTTTTCTTGGGGGCCGCTTTCTTCCGGTCTCGAGTCCGTCCCTGCTCGGTGATCTTGGTGATGTAGAAGCCCTTCTCCTTGATCACCCGCTGCGCCTCCTGCTCGGTGGCCGCCTCGACGGTATCTTTAACTTCGAGACCCGTGTTGTCCATTGCTTCATACTGATAGGTCGGCATGCTGCCCTCCAGGTACTGACGTCTTAACGAGCGAGTCGTTATGCAGGAGTTAAAAGTGTGTTGTTCGTTATGAGTTTCGGCTTCGCCTCAGATCCCTTACGGGAAACCGTGGCGAATCAATTCGGAATTCTGACGGTGCGGAGTCTTTACTGACTCGAATATTCTTCCATGCGGAATATCGATGACATTATTGGCAACCCTGTCACTTCCGACGGAAGTTCCGGCGAACATCGCGTTATGGTCGCGAGACTCGGCCGGGAAACCGGAGAGGTGCGTGGGTTAAAAAATGACAAGGGAATGAATGCGTTGAAGTGAAGACTGTTCTTCAGAAGCACGACGGTGCCTGTACGGTTTGTGAAAACTGGTTGATAAGAAATTTCGTTAACAAACTGGCCCGTCGATTTGTTTCGTCTCCCATCGGCGTGATCAGCCGGCAGGACAGAAACAGCATTTATGATGATGGAGAGAACCTGATCAGGGTCAGGTGAGGATATGATTCTGTAAGTCTGTGATAGCTGATGATCGTTAAAAAGAAGTGAGTATTTCCGCTGTCGCACCAGGTGCATTTCGGTTCAGTCGATATCTTCCACGACCGTTTCACGTACGACTTCGTCGATCGTGGTTACGCCGTCGAAAATCAGTTTAAGACCCGATTCGCGAAGGGTGGTCATTCCCTGCGTACGGGCATAGTTTCGAATGTCATCGACCGACGCTTCCGAGGTGATCATATCGCGGATTTCGTCGTTGATGACCATGAATTCGTAAATGCCGCAGCGCCCCTTGTAACCGGTGTTATTGCAACGCTGACAGCCCTTACCGTAATAAAATTTGTATCGTCGCGCCTGTTCGATCGGCAGTTGCAGCTCCATCAGAAGCTCGTCGCTCGGTTCGAACTCGGTACGGCATTCCGTGCAGATTTTCCTCACGAGCCGCTGGGCGAGAATCGCCTCGACCGTCGCGGTGATTAGGAACGCCGGCACCCCCATATCGCGCAGACGCGTGATCGCCGAAGGGGCGTCGTTGGTGTGCAATGTGGAGAACACCAGGTGCCCCGTCAGTGAACTCTGCACGGCAATCTCGGCTGTCTCGTAGTCACGAATCTCACCGATGAGGATCTTGTCCGGATCGTGCCGGAGAATCGCCCGCAGTACCGTCGCGAAGGTCACGTCGATGTCCGGGTTTACGGGGACCTGCACGAGGCCCTCGATGTCGTACTCGATCGGGTCTTCCGTGGTGATGATTTTTGTTTCGATGTCGTTCAGCTCGTTGAGCGCCGAGTAAAGCGTCGTCGTTTTACCGCTCCCGGTCGGCCCCGTCACCAGCACGATCCCGTTCGGCGCGTGAATGGCGCTGCGGAACCGTTTCAGGATGGTCGGATCCATACCGATCTTGTCGAGATCGAGCTGCACAACGGTACGGTCGAGGACTCGCATAACGACGGCCTCTCCGAACAGAGTCGGCAACACGCTGACGCGCAAGTCGACCGGGTTTCCGGCGACGTTCAGTTCAATACGACCGTCCTGCGGCAAGCGGCGTTCAGCAATGTCGAGATCGGCCATCACCTTCACGCGCGAGACGAGTGCGTTCGCCAAGTGACGAGGCGGCGGGACCATTTCGTACAGCACACCGTCGGCACGCACACGGACGCGGAACTCTTCTTCGAACGGTTCGAAGTGAATGTCGGATGCCTGATCCTTGATCGCGAGGAGCAAGATCATGTTGAGTAGTTTTCGAATCGGCGCGGCGTCGGCCATTTCTTCGGGAGAGGCGAGGTTGAAACCTCGTGTTGCATCATCTTCGTCATCGGGGTTTCCGAACGCCCCGATCACATCTTCGATGCTCTCTTCCTTGTCCGCGTACAACCGGGTGATCGCTTCTTCAATTTCGACCGGACTCGAAATCGCGCCGCGCACCTCGTAACCGAGAAAGTTACGGATGTCATCGAGGGCGGCGACGTTCTTGGGATCCGCCATCGCCACGGTCAGCACGTTATCGCGCAGCGAGATCGGCACGATGTTGTACAACTCCGCCATGGTGTGCGGCACCTGTTCCAACACGTTCGGCGGAATGTTCGTTTCGGCCAGCGAGATAACCGGCATGCCCCACTGCTCCGCGAGGGCTTCGGTAATCTGCACTTCGGTGACAAGGCCCATCCGTTTGGCAACCTGGCCGAGAACCTCGCCGGGGGACTGCTTCTGCTCTTCGAGCACGTCCCACAACTGATCCTCGGTGATGTATCCAAGGTCGACCAGGATTTGACCAATACGCCGTTGAGCCATGATTTATTCTTCTGTTGGTTTTTCAACTCGGAAATTGAACTTACGATGTCGACTGCCGGAGACCGACTCCGGTCATCAGTTAATCATCGTCTTCAAAATCGTCGTCGTAGTATTCGTCCTCGTCTTCGTCCAGCTGGGCGTCATCAAGCAGACCTCGTTTCGCGCGTGCGATCCGTTGCTTCAATTCACCCGGATTGTTCGATTTGACGACGACATCCTTTTCATCGACGATGTCGTTCTTCCACAGGTCGAACAACGCGTCGTCCAGCAGCTGCATGCCGAATTTGCGGCCCGTCTGGATCATGGAGTTAATACGGAATGTTTTCGCTTCACGAATCAGGTTCGAGATAGCGGGTGTCACCACCAGCATTTCATAAGCGGCGACCAGCCCGCCCGTTTTCCGGGGGAGCAGCGCCTGGCTGAGAATACCGATGATGGAAACCGACAACTGTGTTCGGATCTGTTCCTGCTGGTGAGTCGGGAAGACGTCGATGATACGGTCGACGGTACCCTGGGCACCGGTAGTGTGCAGCGTACCGAACACGACGTGACCCGTTTCCGCAGCGGTAATGGCGGATGAAATCGTGTCGAGGTCTCGCATCTCCCCCACCAGAATGGCGTCGGGGTCCATCCTCAAGGCACGGCGAAGCGCCTCGGGGAAGTCGGGAACATCGACGCCGATCTCGCGTTGGTTGATCGTCGATTTCTTGTGGTCGTGGTAGTACTCGATCGGGTCTTCCAGCGTGATGATATGATCGTACTTATTGTCGTTCATCCAGTTGATCATACTGGCAAGACTGGTCGTCTTTCCGGAACCGGTCGGCCCCGTCACCAGGAAGAGTCCACGCGGCCGCTGAATGAGATCTTCAATGACCGGCGGCAGCCCGAGTTGTTCGAATGTGAGGAACTCGTTCGGAATTCGCCGCAGCACGAGGCCAATCTGACCACGCTGCTTGAACACCGCGACGCGAAACCGCGCCTTGTCACCATACGCGAAACCAAAGTCGGTACCGCCGACTTCCTGAAGTTCCTGCTGGTTCCGCTCCGGCGTGATACTTTTCATCAGCCCTACGGTATCGTCCGGCGTCAGGACCTTGGTATCAAGCCGGACGATCCTTCCTCCCTGCCGCAGCGCGGGAGGCTGATTGGTCGTAATGTGCAAATCGCTTGCTTTGTTACGGACAACTGTTTCCAGAAGTTTATCAATCTGCATGTTATCTGCCGAAAAACCAGGTTGGTTTCCTTGGTGTACGCGTCATTGGTTTCTCCCGCATCAATTCCGGTGGCATCGCGAACCTGCTGATTGTCGACTGAGTCAGTCAGGATTGAAAATGGTCACCTGTCAGATGACGGCGTTCGTAATGATCGCCAGAGACATGATGTGGAAGGGAAATGACGGTTGATTTGATTGAGGTCAGTGGTCGTGAACGGATTCGTAACAAGGAACAATGTTGATCGAAGCGCGGGTGG
This sequence comes from Planctomyces sp., assembly GCA_002702685.1. Taxonomy (GTDB): domain Bacteria; phylum Planctomycetota; class Planctomycetia; order Planctomycetales; family Planctomycetaceae; genus Polystyrenella. The sequence goes on along the minus strand of PABD01000169.1, from coordinate 2,347 downwards.
GAAACCCCGCATCGAAACAAGTGCCCCTTTTGAGTCTCCTCAAAAAAGATTTGAGGTGAGTCATCTCAAAAAGGATTTGAGGTTGTGAGTCACTCCTGCCGGGTGGCAGTAAACTCAACTCTCATCCTTGTTTGCGAATGACTCTAGACTAACCTGTCGACGCCACGGTGACAATTCAATCAGGTTAATTTCCACTGGCCCTCAGCACTTGCTGTCTTGATCGATAATCCGGGAACAGCAAGTTGATATCTGAATGAGGCAGACACCTCGGAAATTGAAACTTTGCGAGATGCTGTCAGTTAGTAAAAGGAGATGGGAAACGGATCAGAAAGATGATTTGAAAATGAAGAATGCTGCCGTTTCGCAACATGCCCCTATTATTTGACCCCGCTGGCAACAAAATCAAATTTCATCCGCAAAAGTCCGATTCAACGCAATTTACCAATTAACCGTTTGCGTGCTCACGAAAGTCCTTTGTCCCCTTTTCGCATCGACCTACGAGCGGCACGGTAACGAGCGATGGACCGGAAGTTGCCAAACGCCAACAGCCGTCGCGGAGCGAGCTACTGTTATTCGCGCCCGCACCGGATGGGCCGCTCGGTTCCCGGTTTGCGAAACAAAGCGCTGCGTCTAATCGACCGCTGGATCTTCAACCGCAGCTCTGCACACTTCGCCCGATGGTGACTGCGATCTCGCTATCGGCTGGGCGCGCCTAGTGGCCGCCGGACTTGAGCTTTTCGACCTCGGCCAACGTTGTAAGCCCTTGCACAGCCTTGTCTTTTGCATCTTCCACGATAGTGCGCATACCGTTCAGGCGTGCCTGGCGGCGGATGTTCTGGGTCGGTTCGCTGCGGAAAGTCATGTCGCGGAGAGCCGCGTTCATCAGCATCAGCTCGAAGACCGCGCGGCGGCCACGATAGCCCGTATGCTGGCAGGCGGAGCACCCCGTCCCGCGGACCATGTTCCCGTTCGCCACCTCCTCAGGTGTAATTTCGTACATCTCCATTTCGGCCTTGGTGGGTGTGTACGCTTGTTTACACTTCTGGCAGACGACACGCACGAGACGCTGAGCCATCACCGCCATCACGGACGACGCCACGAGAAATGGCTGAACACCCATATCGGTCAGGCGTGTAATAGATCCGGGCGCATCGTTCGTATGAAGCGTACTGAAAACCAGGTGTCCTGTCAAAGAAGCTTGAATTGCCATGTCGGCCGTCTCCACATCGCGAATTTCCCCGACGAGAATCACGTTGGGGGCCTGTCGCAGCATCGCGCGAATGATGCGGGAGAAGTTCAGGCCGATGCGGGATTTCACTTCCACCTGGTTGATGCCGGGGAGGTAATATTCGACCGGGTCTTCGGCGGTAATGATCTTCCGGTCCGGCCGGTTGAGCTCGCCGAGGGCGGAATAAAGGGTGGTCGTTTTTCCACTCCCCGTCGGACCTGTCACCAGGAAAATGCCGTTCGGACGGCGGATGATATTCTGGAAGGACCTGTAATTCTTTTCACTGAAACCGAGGTTTCGAATACCGACCTTGATGTTGTCGCGGTCGAGAATTCGGAGCACGATCGCCTGCCCGTGCGCGGTGGGGAGGATACTGACACGGAGGTCGAGCTCCTTTTCGCCCACCCGGGTTTTGATTCGGCCGTCCTGACAGCGGCGTTTTTCGGCGATATCCATCCGGGCCATAATCTTCAGGCGGGAGACCAGCGCCCCCAGCAACCGTTTCGGCGGACTGTCCCGTTCGACGAGGTGACCGTCGATCCGGTACCGAATCCGGATCCGGTCTTCGAACGGTTCGACGTGGATGTCACTGGCGCGCAATTTGACCGCTTCCGAGATGATCAGGTTGACCAGCTTCACCAGCGGGGAACCACCTTCAGCGTCGTCCGCCAGGGCGGTGCGAGTCTGTTCCGTCTCGGTGAAGTCGATCGCCGTCTCGGTGAATTCGCTCAGCATCGAGTCGACCGACTCGGTCTCGCTCTGCCCGTAATGCCGGTTGATCGTCTGCAGGATCTTGCCTTTGGGGGCGAGGGCGACGGTGATATCTTTGTTCAGGATGAAGCGGAGCTTGTCCAGCACTTCGAGAGCCATGGGGTCACTGATGGCGACCTTCAGCATGTCGCCATCCAGTTCCAGTGGGAGAACCGTATTCTCCCTGGCGACCGATTCCGGCACCATCTCAATAATATGAGGGGGAATTTCAATCCCATCGAGCGGGGCGAAATCGTAGGCGAAGTACGCTGCCTGAGCCTGCACGAGTGTATCCGGATCGACGTAATCGAGATTGACGAGCGCGTCCGAGGTACTGGTCCCGCTGCTGGCGCCTACCGATTCCGCTTC
>PABD01000168.1 GCA_002702685.1 Planctomyces sp. | reverse complement strand
TTGAAGCAAGCGCCACGCCCGCTCGCGGTCCGAACGGGCCAGCACCCAGGAATGGACGACCCGACTGAGCGTCGAGCCGTGCGATGTGCGTTGCATGTAATAGTCGATATTTTCGGGAATCATCCGCGGATCGAACGGGTAGTCCATGCCGTGAAAGATCTCGCAGAGTTCTTCACAAGAAAACAAGTAGAACAACATCAGCACATCGGCCTGCTTGCTGGCTTTGTAGCGGTCTGGGGAATCGCTTTCGGCTTCGAGAATACGATCCAGCCGCTGGATGTCGCCATACTTCTCGCGATAGGCGTCCCAATCAAACTCTTCCAACTTTTCATAGCCTTCGAATTGGCTGATGATCCGCTCGTCGTGGAAGGGGACGAACATCCTGTGCGCCACGTCGTCCCACCGTTGCAACTCTTCGTCACTGAGTTGCAAATCTTCGATGAGTTCCTGCGTGCGGTCCTCCGCCAGCTGATCCAAAGCGCGTCGTGCTGTCCGTAGTACCCACACGGCCAACACGTTGGTGTAGGCGTTATTGTTCAGTCCGAGACTGTCATTATCGCTATTGGGATAATGCGTATGGAATTCGTCGGGACCGACGACGTGGTGAATCTCGAAACGATCCCGCTCGGCGTTGTACTGAGCGATGCTGGCCCAAAAACGGGCGATCTCCAGCAGCATTTCCGCGCCATAGAACGACAAGAACTCCATGTCGTCGGTAGCTTGGAAATATTGCCACACATTGTAGGCAATCGCGGAGTTGATATGCCGCTGCCGGTGTGTGCTGTCGGGAATCCAGCGGCCGGATTCCGGGTTCAAGTGCAGTTCTTGGCTTTCCTCACGCCCGCTGCTGCCGCTCTGCCAAGGATACATCGCGCCGCGAAACCCGTTTTTTTCGGCCAGTCGACGCGCAGCGGGCAACCGGCGATGGCGGTACATCAACAGCGACCGAGTCAGTTCCGGAATCCGCAGGTTGAGAAACGGAAAGATAGAGATTTCGTCCCAGAAGATATGCCCGCGATAGGCTTCGCCGTGCAGACCGCGGGCGGGCACACCGACGTCCAAATCGATCGAATGGAACGAGGTCGTTTGCAGGAGATGAAAGATGTGCAGCCGCAAAACGAGCTGCGACCAATCATCACCGTCGTGGATTTCGATATCCGCACGGCTCCACAAATGCGACCAGGCCCGCGTGTGCGAGACCCACAGTTGCTGAAAATTGCCGGCGTGCTGTAGCGTCTGTCGAGCGGCGAGCAGCGGCGTGCTGATCGCGAAATCCCGCGAGGTGTGGACGACGACAAGCTTCTCCACCCGGAGCGGTTTCTCTTGATCACAATGAATGTGCAAATGCTGTGCGGCAACGCCGTCACCCAACGCGGTCCGCCGCTCCAACTCGACCGGTTCGTCGTCGTGAAAAACCCGGGTGCGGGCGGTTTGTGCCATCCGAATGCGAGACTGGACTGTCTGCACTTCCAGGAAGATGCTGTCCTCGCCGATGCGGCCCGTATCGATTACTTCCAGATGCTGGCTGTTGAGATCTCGGTAGCGCTTGACGCCTTGATTTGACACCCCGCCATCGAGTGCCGAGCGGATTTCGATTGGGCCAGACCAGTTCTCCGGCGTGAGGCTCCACTCGATGGCTGCCAGGTGTGGGTTGGCCATGTGCACCAGTCGCCGACTGACGAGTGTGGTTACGCGGTCGTCCGCGTACCGGAATCGCACACGGCGGGTGAGTACGCCCCGCCGCAAATCCAGCGACTGCTGGAATTCGAGTACATCAGCCGAACCGATGTCGAACCACTCCTCACCGGGAGTGCGGAAGCTAAGGCAGAGCCAATTCGGCCAGTTCACCAGATCTTCGTTTTCGATAATGCGACCGGAGACTTCGCTTTCCAAGCGGTTGTAACCGCCGGCCAAATAGGTTCCCGGATAATGCGGACCGCCAGCCGGCAACTCTTCCGCGGCGCCGCGGGTGGCAAAATAGCCGTTGCCCAACGTGCAGAGCGCTTCACGTAGCGGCTGTTGATCCGGGTTCCAGTCGTCGTATGTCAGTGTCCAGGAATTCAACGGAGTTTCGCTCATGGTGACCTCATCCTGTCGGCTCAAAGTTTGTGTTCGTCACGCGATCGCCGCACGCAACGTTTCCAAAAAATGCTGCACTTCCCGGCAGTCGCGGAGAACGTAAATCGCAGCGGTATCGGACGTCGGCTGGTCGACTCGCATGCCGATCCCGATTCCCCGCGACCGCACCGCCTCGAATGCGTCTTCGTCGGTCACGTCGTCGCCGATGTAGATATGGACCACGCCGGCAGGATTGAGGCCGAGCGCTTCGCTGAGCCAGATCACGGCGCGGCCTTTGTCCCACTCGACGTCGGGTTGCACTTCGAAAATCCGTTTGCCGCCTTTTTTACGCAAGTTCGGGTTCCGGTCGCACACCTCGTCGACGGTTTGTTCGATACGCCGCACATCGGTTTCGCTTTCGACTTCGCGGTAATGGATGGCGATGGCAAACAGTTTGCGTTCGACGTGCGCCCCGTCGATCGGCTCGATCCGGTTTCGCAAGGTCTCCTCGGCCGCATCCAATTCGGGTATTGCCTGCTTAGCCGCTTCGTGCTGCATTTGAATGTCCGGTCCGCGAATGTCGTAGCCGTGGCTGCCGGCGTAGATCAAGTTTTCGACTTGCACCGTGTCGGCCACATTTTGCCGGTCGCGGCCGCTGACGATGGCCACCGTGCAATGCTCGGCGATTTCTCGCAGCAGCGAACGCATCTCCGCAGAAAGCGTCGCGTCCTCGGGACGGCGGACGATGGGCGTCAGCGTGCCGTCGTAATCCAGGAACAGCGCCAGTTCGCGCTGCCGGATCTGCCGGACGATCCAATCGACGTGCTGCAGTGCGGACAATGGGAATTGCAGACAGTCTTCGCCCGGCGGACAATAGCGAGCCGTCTCCAGTTCGCGGACATCATGCACGACATAGTCGGCGCCGGCGTTACGCAAATCGGTCGGGTTCCGGTCGCGTGCCACGCCCACCACCCAACCGAAGCGGCCCGCGCGAGCGGCTTGCACACCTGCAATGGCGTCTTCCAGCACGATCACTTGCGAGGGTTCGATGTCCAACAATTCAGATGCATGCTGCAGCATATCGGGCGCCGGTTTGCCGGCCATTTTCAGCCGCTCCAGATCGTTCCCGTCGACTTTGGCATCGAACAAGTCGAAGACATCCGCCGCCCGCAACACCGCTTCGCAATTGCGGCTCGAAGAGAACACCGCCACCTTCCAACCCGCGCGCTTCCAGCGGCCGATTTGCTCGATCGTATCGTCCCAAACCGCCACCCCGTCGGTTTGCAGGGTTTCGTGAAACAATTGGTTCTTACGGTTGCCCAGGCCGCACACGGTTTCGTGTTCCGACGAATCCTCAAAATCCCCGTCGGGAATTTCGATGCCGCGCGCATCGAGAAAGCTGCGGACGCCATCATACCGCGGCTTGCCATCAACGTACCGCCGGTAGTCCGGATTGATGTCAAACGGCTCTTGGGATTCGCCCGTCTGCTCTTGGCGTCGCAGCAGATAGTCGTCGAACATTTGCTTCCACACGCGGGCATGGACTATGGCCGTCTGCGTAATTACGCCATCCATATCCAAAATAGCCGCCTGTAACTCACTGTAATTCATGGTTTAACCACTCCTTCCCATCACGGCGAGGGTCGATTGAGCAAAGTTCCGATGGCGTGACCTGGCAACGGCATCACCCATCCAATTCGACTTGCCGCCCGGACCTACGAGCTTGGTAGACCGCAAGGATTAACGCCGCCACTAGATCACCACATTTCTCGATGAAACTCTGTGAAGCTCACACATAGGGACAATAAATACCCATCTCGTTCATCAGCGAATGAGGCACCGGGGTGAGAATCAGTAGGAGGATCGCGAGGGCGAAATAGCCGAGTAGGCGGCGACCGAAGCTGATCGGCGTGATGTCGTTCAGCGGCGGCACGCCTCGTCCGGCGATGAAGAACACGATGATCGCCCACATCATCAAGGCCGGCCAAACGAACAACGCCAGCAGGAACAACGTCCACATCGCGATGGTTCCGATCGTGCCGCCGACGCGCGAACCGAACATCGCCCGGGCGATGTGGCCGCCGTCCAATTGCCCGATGGGAAGCAGATTCAGCGCCGTCACGATCAAACCCAGCCAGCCGGCGAAGGCCAACGGGCTGAGCCTGACGGTGCAGCCGGTATCGAGCGCTTCAGGAAGGGCCACCTTCGCAATCAGAGCCAACAGCACCGAACTGCCCATCGACGTGCCTTGATGGCTGATTAACATCTGATGTTCGAATTCCATGCCCCCGGTCACGACCGCCGAATTCTGCAAGCCGATCAGCAAGGCCGGAATGGCAATCACCAGCCCGGCGAGCGGCCCCGCCACGGCCACGTCGAACAACGCCGTGCGGGTTTGCGTGGGCGATTTCATCTGGATGAACGCGCCGAAGGTGCCCAGGGCGAACGGTACCGGGATGAAAAACGGCGGCGTGACATGGATGCCGTGATAGCGGGCGGTAAAAAAATGCCCCAATTCATGCACGCCCAAGATCGCCATTAGGCCGATGGCATACGGCAGGCCGACAGCAAATCGGTCGGGTTCTTCGAGCAAGTTCACGCCCTGAGGAGCAGCCCCAGCCCAAGTCGTCGTGAGCATGGTCAGCACGAACAGCAGCCAATTGACGGCCGGGCTGCTTGTTCGCTCCATCTCGGCCCGCTCGACATGCTGGGGCAACATCACGATGGCCGAACCAAATTCCGGATCGTCCCGCAACAGCGGCACAGCGCCGTCGCCCAGCGATTGCTGGATCTTTTCGTAGGCGGTTTCCGGCGATTCCAACAGCGGGCCGCGAATGATCGTCACACCGTCCTGCTCGGTGGCCACGTGAACTTGCATGACCTCGGAGATCACCGGCGGCAGTTCATCGCCGGTCAAGGGTTGCCGCTCGCGCGGACGAGCCATCGAATCCGCGGGAACGCCCAGCAACATCCAGACGACCATCAGCGTCAACAACATCAGCATCCAGAATCCCAGCATGCCGCCCATCATGTGCCCACCGGGCAACAGAAACAGAATGACCAGCGGCAGCAAGCACAGCAAAATGAGCAATAAGCGACTCCAGGCAGCAGCACGCATTGGATTGTCTCCTTTGGGATTCATCAACAGCTTCTTTCCGTCTGGTCAGTTCACGTCAATGGGAAAACTCGATCAACGGCTTGATGATGCCGTCTTGCTTGGTGTCCATCATGTGGAAGGCTTGCTCCACGTCCTCAAACGCAAACGTGTGCGTCGTCATCGGTGTGGGGTCGACGCGGCCGGTTTCCAGCAATCGCAACAGACGCCGCATGCGGACTTTGCCGCCGGGGCAAAGTGCGGTGCGGATTGTCATGTCGCTCATGCCCACGCCCCACGCCTGCCGCGGGATCTTCACGTATTCGCCGTCACCGTGATAGCCGACGTTGGAGATCGTACCGCCCGGGCGAGTGGCTTTGATGCACATCTCGAACGTGGCTTGCCCACCGAGCGCTTCGATGCTGGAATCGACGCCTTGGCCGTCGGTCAATTCCAGAATGGCCTCCACGGCATCCCGCTCTTGAAAGTCGACAACTTCGTCGGCTCCGAACTGTTTGGCGAGTTCCTGCCGCTGGGGCACGGTTTCGACGGCGATGACCAGTCCCGCACCTTGTAGTCGTGCGCCGACGGTCGCCATCAAGCCGACCGGACCTTGCGCGAAGACGGCCACGGTGCCGCCCATCGGGATAGCAGCGTTTTCCGCCCCGGCGAAACCCGTGGACATCATGTCGCAGGTATAGACGGCTTGTTCGTCTGTTAACGAGTCGGGAATGCGGACCAGATTCGCTTCGGCGCTGTTCACGTGGAAATACTCGGCAAACACGCCGTCTTTGAGATTGGCGAACTTCCAACCGCCGAGCATCTCCCTGCACTGCGACGTATAGCCGCGAATGCAGTTGTCACATTGGAAACAGGGTGTAATGGCATTCACTGCCACGCGGTCTCCTTCCTGGACGCTCTGCACCTCGCTGCCGAGCCGATCGACGATCCCGACCGCCTCGTGGCCGAGCGTGAGATTCTTTCGCTCGCCGATGGCGCCTTTGACCGTATGCGTGTCCGAGGTGCAAACCAGACCGCGGGTTGTCTTGATAATCGCCCCGTTCGGACCAGGGTCGGTCGGTCGTGGCTTGTCCATGAAAGCCACTTCACCGATGCCCGTCATCACGAATGCTCGCATCATGTCAGCCATTGTCCTGCTCCTGAGTTTTCCTGGGTTTCGGTTATTCCAGTTGGACGGTCTCGAGTATAAGTGCCACCGACCCGGACGTCATCGGCGTTCTTGTGGCCGCGTTTTTCGCCGTTGCTGGGACAGGGCTTCGAAGCCGGTGATGACGTCGAGTCGTTCTTCCGTGTGCGCCGCTGCGCACCGTCGTCGATCACGCACGCGAAAGCTCGAACGTAACAACTTGGTCAGCATCCTCCCCGGCCGGGCCGTGGACTTAATCAGTCGGTTCGCGGTCCGTCATCATCGATTGGAGGCGGGACAGATACTTTGCGTAGTCGGCTGATTCCATCGCGGAATAGTTGAGGTTGCGAAAGGCACTGGTTAAGCGCACGAAAAAATCACGGGCCTCCTCTTTGGTCTCGAAGAGAAACTCGCGCTCGGCCGCATCTCTCACCAAGAGGAGCATGGTTTGCTGCCGCTCCAGCGGTGTCGCGGCATCGACGGGATCGAAGGCGTCTTGCTGCAGGTAAACCGTGTCCAGAAACTGCGATTTTTGATAGATCACGAAATCGTCCAGCGAAATGCCTTCCTCGCCGGTCACCTGCATCATTTGGTAGATCGCATCCGCTTGTCGCAGAAGAGAGAGCAAAGACTCCACGCAGTCCGTCCAACCCGGCCGAAGTGCGCGATCGAGGTACGGCCGCAATTGCTCGCGGTAGCGAGACCAGGACAGCAGCGGGTCAATGGCGGGATAAAACCGCTTGTAGGCCCGGTCGTAGGATAGACCTAGAAAAGTCTTGACCGTGCCGAGTGTCGACTGCGTGACCGGTTCTTCAAAGTTACCGCCAGCGGGCGAGACCGTGCCGATCATCGTCAGACTGCCCACCGAACCATCCCGCGTCGTCAACACGCCGGCCCGTTCGTAGACGCTCTTGATCGCCGAATCGAGGTAGGCGGGAAACGCCTCCTCGCCGGGTATTTCTTCCAGACGGCCCGAAGTTTCCCGCATCGCTTGCGCCCAACGCGACGTCGAATCGGCCAGGAGCAGAACATTGAGACCCATCTGGCGATAGTATTCGCCGATGGTAATGCCCGTATAAATTGATGCCTCGCGGGCCGCCACCGGCATCGATGACGTATTGCAGATGATCACGGTGCGATCCATCAGCGAACCGCCCCCGCGCGGGTCTTGCGCTTGCGAGAACTCGTGGATGGTATCGACGACCTCGCCGGCTCGCTCGCCACAAGCCACGACAATCACCACATCGACCGCTCCATAGCGGGCAATCAATGTTTGCAACACCGTTTTTCCCGCCCCGAAGGGACCGGGAATACAAGCCGTTCCTCCGCGGGCAATCGGGAAGAACGTGTCGATGGTGCGAATCGTCGTGACCAGCAAATCGGCGGGATATTGCCTCTGGACGGATTGGCGTCGCAGCATGTCCGCCGGCAGGGGCACGCGCACCGGCCACTCCTGCCTCATCGTCAGCGGACGTTCACCGTGCGCATCCCGGATGCGGGCCACCGGTTCGTTGATCGTCAAGCTGCCGCCCTGAATCCAGGTCAGTTCGACCGGCCCGTCGAGATCGAATGGCACCATGATTTTGTGCTCAATCCCGCGTTCCTGGACCGTGCCCAGCACGTCGCCCGCCCGCAAACGATCTCCCGTGCGGCGAAGCGGGATAAAGGACCATTTGCGGTCGCCATCGAGTGCATCGGCGTAATGTCCGCGACGGAGAAAGAAACCGTCGCGTTGGGCCAGCGTTTCCAAGGGGTTCTGCAAGCCATCATATACCGTTCCCAGCAAGCCCGGCCCGAGGGCGGCCGACAACAGACGATGGGTGAGTTCCACGCGGTCTCCGACACGCACACCCTGCGTGTCCTCGAACACCTGCAAATCAGCTTCGCGACCATCAATCCGCAGCACTTCCGACTTCAATCGCTCCTCGCCGACACAAACATACGCGACTTCGTTTTTCATGATGTTTCCATCGGGCACTTCAATCGCCACAATGTTGCCATTGACGGCCGTCACTTCCGCTTCAGTTGTCGATCCGTGCATGTTCGCTCAGTGTCTCCTGCAAAAGTGTGTCAAACCGCCGCCGCCCGGCTATTGGATCCAGCCGCGTCCACCGATCGACGATTTCCCAGCGGGCGAGGTACAGCAAAATGGTCTCGAACGAGAAATAATACTGATCGGCCAGCTGGGTCCAACGATTCCAAGTCGCCCGCAGAAGTTCCCGCTCCACTTGAAGCGGTTCGTGTTTTTCCAAAGATTCCCGAACGGAGGGAATCCAAGGCTGCTTACGTGCCAACTGAAAGTCGGGATGTTGCCAATGTTTGCGAATGTGTGCCACGTATTGCCCGACGGCTGCGGGCGGATCGAGTCCCCAGCGCCTTCGCCGCAAGCCGCTCATGATGGTCCGCACATCCATGCGATGGATGATGATGTCGCGAACCAAGCTGTTCTGAATGGTGTCCATCAACCGCTCATATTCGCGTTGCACGTCCGCGTCCGTCCGTTCGGAATCTTGCCGGTCCCAGTGCAGAAACTGTTGCACTTGTTCGACCACCTGCTGGTCGTCTTCGTCTAGCAGGGTGAGTCGCTCGGCGAGCCGCAGCCGCGAGATCGGCACCTGGTCGACTTCAAACGTCCGCGGGATGAAAGGCAGGCTGGCAATCAGCATGTAGTAGTCGGTCGATGACGACGACATCATTGAATGATCCCCTCCATGATCGCGCGAAACCTCGGTGCCAAATGACGGAGCAGCAAGTTCGCAATTGCTTGGTCGGTCAGGTCGATCTCCAAGTCTTCCTCGACCAACTGAATGCGGATTCCCGCCGAAGTGTCGTCTCGCGTGCCAATTTCCACTCCGTCGCGGAGCATGTCTTTGGTCACCAGGGCCACGAAATGGCTGAGGGTGCCCTCCTTGACTTCCTCGGGGGCTTGACGCAACTGTTCCAGGCCGACGACATCCCGAGGAAGCAGTACGCCGGCTCGCTGCTCGGCGGTCGGTGCCGCTCGGCCGCCGACTTCCAGGATCAATTGCTTCAGAACTTCGCCATCTTCCAATTCCCGCGAGACTAGACGGCGAACACGATTGGCGAACTGTTCCACCAACTCGGACTTCAGCCGCAACTGCGCGTCTCGCACGGCCAACCGCACCGTCTCCTGGCCCGCTTGCCTGGTCTGGGCGGCTTCTTGCCGCGCCGTGCGCACGATCTCATCGGCCTCACGTCGGGCCTCGTCCAGGCGTTGTTCGGCGCGACGACGGGTATGCTCCAGAAGCTCATTGGCCTGGGCCTGGCCTTCTTCGACACCCTGCTCGCGCAGGCGTTGAATCAGTTCTTCAACCCCGGATGACTCTTGGGTCTCTTTGGGAACGCTCATCGATGGGTGTTTCCTTAGCTTGCCGGGCCGCCGGGAATTCCCCCGCCGACGATCATTGCGAAAATGAAAGCGAAAACGGCGAAACCTTCGACAATGGCGGCGGGCGCGACAGACAGACCGAAGACCTCGGGCTTCGTCTTCGTGGTGTTGATCGCCGCCGCGGCGCATGTGCCTTGCAGCATCGCGCTGGACAACAAAGCTAGACCGACCAACAGCCCCAACGAAAACAGTCCCGGTGCCGACTCGACCGCCACCGTTCGATTGAACTGCATCGTGACCACGATTCCATAAATCGTTTGCGAGGACGGCAAGGCCGAAACCCCCACCAAGCGTCCATAGCCGGTTTCAACGTCCAGTAAAGCGCCCACGGCGGCCTGGCCGGCACGGGCGCAACCCACGATGCTCCCGATCGCTCCCAACGCCGTGGGGAGATACACACCGGCCCACCCCAACAAGAGGAGAAAACTTTCCGTATTCATGTGGCCTTCTTTGAAAAAGGGTGAAATGGATAGCCCTCATCCGAGAGCCCCCATCCAAAAAACTCGATGCAATTCAGTCGCAGACCATGCACCACGCCACTCATGATGGCCAAGACAAAGTTCAGTCCATGTCCGCAGGCGACCGCGATCACCGCCAACAGGCTGCCGACCGTGGTACTGCCGCTGGCGGCAAAAGTCAGATCGTTGAACGTGGTCGCCAATTGCGTACTGGCCAACCCGAGAGCAAACAGACGCAAGTAGCTCAGCACATCGCCGAATGCTCGGGAAATACCCGTCAAAGAGAGTACGCCGTCCACGAGGCGTTGGCGTTGGTCTTTGAGATTGCGGGTGAACAGCGGCCGGTCGCTACTGAAGAAGAGGACGCCCAACAAGCCGGCTCCAATGACCCAGCTTCCATATTCCATTAAGGACATCGTGGGTTGGAGGCCACTTTTCGCCAACCCCATCGCCAAGCCC
>PABD01000167.1 GCA_002702685.1 Planctomyces sp. | reverse complement strand
TCGCGCACAAGACTGCAATGACTCAAGCACTGATGGGCGAGGATCACACCGGCGACATTATCCGACTGCATGCTCTCCGCCAACCGCTGCGGGAATTTGAGGAAACTCGCGGCCGAATCGGCCGCCATCGGAATCCGGCTGCACGCTTCGATGGGCGTGTAGTCAACTCCCTCCCATTTGAAGCGGGTGTGTTCGGTATCCGGGTAAAGACCATCGTCCAGGGCGAAGTGAAATGCGGACCGATAGCCGAATCGGTTCAGTAACATCGGCAGCAATGTGGAAAATCCAAAGCGACGCCGAGACCACATCTTCGGTCGCTGTTTGAGAATTCCTTCCCAGGTTGCATGCCCTTCCTGAAAGTTCCAGAGAACGGATTCCATCGGCGCCAGCATCGACGGCCGATCTACTTGCTCCCCCCCGCAGAAATCGATTTTCCCCAGCTTCCAGGTTTCGGACAGCGTTTCACACGCCGCCGGCTGTTTTTCCGCCAGTTCGCTGAGCTCTTTCGCATTCAACATGAAGTTCACGGGATGGGCTTTCCCCGTTCCCGGCAGCGGCCCTTCCTCTTCTCCCTCGCTTGGCGCCGGTTTGAGCTTTGCCCGTTCACAGATCTGCGTCAATCGATCGGCGTCCGCCTCGGGTGTGAGCAGACAGAGATCAATCAAATACGATTCCACGGGGAAGAAGATTTCACGTACGTCATGCAACAGTTCGAACGCCCGATTCAATCCCATCCGGGCCGCGATATCGTCGCCTTCCAGCGCGCTTTTCGCGGCGCGCGTCACGGCCAGACGGAGGGCGATTTCATCCACCGACGAAAAATGATGCATCTGCCGCGACAGCAGTTCCGTCTGCAGGTAAGCGAATCCGAGCGCCAGAAAGTCGCGTTCTATTTCCGGAGAAAGCTTCGCGAGGGGATCGGCTGGCAGTTCCTTTTCGGACGACTCTTCCGCAATCGCTGAACTTTCATTCGCGTTATCCGGATCATCTTCCGTCGCTTCCGACGGCTCCTCGGATTTCAGCTGACTCAGCGTCTGAATGATCAGGTCCGTGCCCGATTGCTCCGGGGCATGACCTTCGTCGTGAATGTAGTCGTGGTCGTGTTCATGCCGAAGTGGGCGTTTGTATAACGTCGGCTCGCCCTTGGCTGTGACCGTCCGGATCGCCTCCAGCCACTCTTCCCGCGTGACGAGACCTTCGATCACGGTCCCGCCGACATCGAGCACCCGTTCGGCAAAATCGGCACTGATCCAGTCGCAGGCGGTCGGCACAAGGACAAGACGTCCTTCAAAGATGGCCGGCTCCGATTCCAAACGCCGCCACGTGGGGAGCTGCCGCGCATCGGCAAGCAGCAGGGGGTGCCACATCACGGCAAAGCAATTAAGGATGCTCTCCGCCTTCGACTCCTCAAGATCCGTCGGAAAATCCTCAAGATCGTAGGTCGGGATCAGGGTACAGATTTCATGATAGCTGATCACGGGTGTGCAGACTCTCTAATCGGTTCCAGTTTGCGCAGGCAGCGATTTTCCTGCCAGGCCGGACAGCAGCGGGGACTTCCAAGGGTGATTCTATCAGATCACCGTTTTGAGTGCTTTCGGAGCGGAAAAGAAACTCGAAAAATCCGCTTTGCGTGGCGTGCCATCGGGTTCGGAATGCGGCGATTCCGGTATTTTTCGAAATTTCAGGACCTTTCCGGAACTCTTTTGGCGAATACAGCATCCGAATATAGCTACAATAGTTGCAATCGTCATCAGACGATGCTGCTTCAGCGTTCGGCGGGCCAAGAGACAACCTACTCATTTCAACCAGCATATCCGGACCGGCCTCGCAGTGGTCGGACAAGGTTAAGAGCACTTACGGCGGTAGAGCTGTAGTGATTGGAGTGATCAAACGGTTAAAACCCCTCATTCCCGGGGAACTGTGGTTGACTCATCCAGAAGTTGCTTGATAGCCTTAACTTAGGAGAAATACTCTAACTTGAGTGATTCTCGGGATTCTTCGGCCCAGGCATTCACCGATCGGCCCCACATTCAGCGAACAGATTCGTATCCTATAATACAGAACCGATGGTCATTGCGCGGGTTACTGACAGTAACCTCAATAGGACCTCGTGTCGAAAGCCCCTGTCCTGCAGGGGCGCTGACACGTCGCGGCAGCAATGATCGTGGTTCCATCATTTCTGATATTCACAATCCGGTTTCCGCACCGTCTTCTGAGACACTTCCATGAGAAGACAGCGGTGGAAACAATCGACCTGAATTCACCAATACACTTCACACATCGATACAACACTTCCGTATCACTCGACGAGGTTATCTGATGGCAAGCAGAAGAGGCGCATGGGGCATCGAAATCGGACAAGCCGCCCTGAAAGCGATCCGCTTGGAATACAACGAGAATACCGAACAGGTGATGGCCACCAGTTTCGACTACATTCCGCATCCCAAAATTCTGAGCCAGCCCGACGCCATTCCAGAGGAACTGATCGCGCAGTCGATCGAAAAGTTCCTCTCGCGCAATAAACTCAACAACGATTCCGTCGGCATCAGCGTACCGGGACAGTCGGCGCTGACCCGCTTCGTTCAGCTCCCGCCGGTCGATGCCAGCAAGATCAAAGACATCGTTCAGTTCGAAGCCCGTCAGCAGATCCCGTTCGATCTCGACGAAGTGATCTGGGACTATCAGACTTTCGGTACGGCCGACGAAGAAACGGGCTACATGCTCGACGCGGAAGTCGGCCTCTTCGCCATGAAGCGGGACCTCATCGAACAGAACCATGCTCCCTTCAGCGAGGTGAAAGTAGAGCTCGATCTGATCCAGACCGCCCCGCTCGCCCTCTTCAATTTTCTCACCTACGATCAACTCGGCCTGCGACCTGATGACCAGCCTGGTGTCGGTGGCGAATACATCCTGCTGCTCGATATGGGCGTTGATAACACGACCCTGCTCGTTTCCAACGGACAGAAGATCTGGACGAGAAACGTGGGGGTGGGTGGCAACCACTTCACCAGGGC
The DNA here is from genome assembly GCA_002702685.1 of Planctomyces sp. Lineage (GTDB taxonomy): Bacteria > Planctomycetota > Planctomycetia > Planctomycetales > Planctomycetaceae > Polystyrenella. Next base: position 15,126 of record PABD01000167.1, on the reverse strand, counting down.
ACTGACGAAGGAAATGAAACTGACCTTCGCCAAGGCCGAACACCTGAAATGCAACGCGACCCGCTCTCCCGATCCTCGCGCGGTCTTCCAGGCGCTCCGTCCGGTCTTCAATAACTTTGTCGCCGAGATCCAGCGTTCCATCGGCTTCTTCTCGAGCGTCAACCGCGATGCGCAGATCTCTCGCGTCGTCGGCGTCGGTAACGGCTTCCGCATGGCTGGTCTGCAGAAGTTCCTGCAGCAGAACCTGCAATACCCGGTCGAACGACTCGATTCCTTTAACGAACTGAGCGGCGAGAAGGTCATCACTGAGCCTCTCTTTACCGAAAACATTCTGGCATTTGCCGTCCCCTATGGGATCGCGCTGCAGCTGATTGAAAAATCACGCATCAAAACCAACCTGCTTCCTCCGGAAATTCTGACCTCCCGTAAGATCCGTCAGAAGAAACCTTGGGCACTCGTCACCGCCGCCACGATTCTGGCAGGCGTGACTTTCTCGACCCTCGTCTATGCGATGGTCGGGCAGTCAGTTGCCGTCGCGAAATTCGAGAACTTCGAAAATGGTGCCACCGCGCTCGACTCGGCCGTCAAAACCAATAAGACCAAGTACGACGCGCAGGTCGAACAGAATAAGAAGATCGCCGCCAAAGCAAACAGCTTCACCAGTTTCGTGGAGAACCGGGAACTTTGGCTCGAAATCTATAAAGCAATCGACGAGTGTCTCCCCCGCGATAATCCGGATGAGGTCGATGATCTGGACATTCAGTTGCGTAAGCAGATTCGGTTGACGGCCATTAAATCGGAGAAGATGAGTCAATCAGAACTGGCCATCTGGTACAACAAGGTTAAAGAGGATCCGATTGCCTCCGCGACCTTTGCCGATCGCGATCGGGACGCGCCGCCTTCGGCGAACGGTTACCTGTTCACCCTCGAAGGGATCAGCTACCACTACGAAGAGGGCAAGGGGAGCGAGTTTCAGGCGGAAGGGTATATTAAATCCACCCTCCTGAAGAACCTGCAGCAATGGACCATCCCGCAGTCAGGTGGCTTTTCTTTCCCCGTCGGCAAACAGGGAGTCGCCTACGCGGTGCTGTCGAGTTTCAATCGAAATTACAAGGAATGGGAAGGCAACCCGAACGAATACGACCCCACAGAATTGCTGGGCCCCCAGGACGTTCAACTTGAGAAACCGCCGGAACAGAATCCTCAGGGCGATTCGTCGATGCAATCCGAAGAAGAAGAACGCGATGAACGTCGCTCTCGCCGTGGCATCGGCAGCCGAAGAGGCGGGTTTGGGCGTCGGCCCGGCTTGGGATCGGCTACCCCGGGAGCACCCGCGGAGGAAGAGGTCGAAACCGTTCTGGAAACAATCTTCCAGATTCAATTTGTCTGGATCCCGACTCCCGATGAATTCCGGGGCGATACGCCGGAAGCAGGACTCGAACTTCGTAAGAAGATGGCAGGCGCGGCAGCCCCCGCGGCCTCGGCAACCCCCGCATTCAACTTCAGTGAAGATGGAAGCCGTGGTGGGCGTGATTAGCCTCTAACACGTTAATTGAATTTTCTTCACCGTCTCGAATCGAATTTGCGTCTCAATCTGATAAGTCAACCGGCAAATAAGTCAACAGGATAGTTCAACGCGGCTTGCGGTTTCCCCGCTCAATGGCCTCGTTTACAACTGAAAAGCAGGACTAAAACGATGGACAAGGTCAAAGCATTTTTCTCAGCGCTCGGACGACATCATTACTGGCTGTTAGCCGTCGTGGTGATCGTGTTACCGATCATTGCGTGGAGAAGTATGGCTCAAGCCAAATCGACCGAGATTGAAGCGCGAAGGGGTCGAATTACCGCGGCCGAGAATATGCTCGAAAAAATCGCCGGTCCGAACGAGAACTGGATTGAGGGTGCCACAAAGATCAATGAGCTTAACGAAGCTCAACAGCAGGAGTCTGTCGACAAACTGTTCCGCTCGCAGCAGATTCAGCTCAAATGGCCTGATTCCGTCGCGTCACGCGTTGAAGAAAGTGGCCTGAAATACCGCCAACAATTCAATGACCTTGAAATCCGCAAACATTTTCCAGGGACACTCGGTAGGGTGGGAGGACGTCAATCGGACGGCTATCGCAAGTTGCTGACCGATCTGGCTCAATCGCTGGAACCCTACGATGAATTCACCAAAACAGGGAATGTGATTCTCAAACAGGACGATGTGCTGGAACTGTACCCCGGTGCGGCAGAATGGGAAGACAATAACGCCATGCCGCCGACTGACCAGCAGATCTGGGATGCGCTGGAAGATGTCGCGCTGCAGACTTCCATCGTGGATGCCATCCGCGACATCAATTCCTCGGCGATTTCGATCGGTGAGGCCCATGTCAAAATGATCCAGAAAATCCGCCTGTTGGGTGGGACTCACGCCGACTTCCGTGACCCTGCCGGTTACACGCAAGTTCAGGCCGAAGGGGGAGGCAGCAGTGCTTCTGCGGAACTGAGTGAACGTCGCGCAGAAGGGAGCCTGAGTCGCGGTGAAGAAGCGAAACTCGAACGCGAAGCTGAAAAGGAAGCGGAACGGGCGCGCGAGAAAGAAAATGAAGACGGTGGCCGTGGTACTCGTGCCGGAACAGCGGTCGTCGGCAATCAGGCCAGCTTTGATCCCACCACCCAATTTGGTGCGGCTCGCCAAGATAAAGAGTCGGAGGAATACAAACGTCAGCAGGAACGTCAAACAAGAGTAGCATCCGCTCAGAAAACCTCCGAGAACGATCTCACCGGTCGTGCCGCTCAGGAAGAAGAACGAGCGCGGAAAATGGCCGAATGGCTCAAGAACAAAGGTGGTGGCCAGGAAGCCGCTCCGGAACTGGAAAAAGTCGAGGTGGATACCGAAGCCTTCGTATCTCGCAAAGACAACCGATACATCGATATCGATGACACCAAAGAATACGTGACGCGAGGTTTCTACATCGAATTGACGATGGATCATCGCAAAATCCCGGACTTGCTCGGCAACCTCACCAACATGAAGTATCCGACCGTAATCGCCCGCGTGCAATCGGTCTCGCGCAAGCACAATCAGAGCGACTTCACCACGCGCGCCGCAGGCGGGGGTGGTGGCGGAGGCAGAATGAGCCGATCCGAAGAGGACGAATTGGAACAGCAGGAAGCCCAGGACGCTGCCCAGACGGGACCCGGTCGGGGTGGCCCCGCCAAACCGACGACGCCCGACGTAGACGCCCTGGAAACAATGGTGCTCAATGATCCCTACCTGGCCGATGTCGCCATTGCCGGTTACATGGCTATCTTCAAAGTCGAAACTCGGCTTGATGATTTGAACAAAGAGAAAAACGCTCCGATGAATGATGGCGAAGAGCCGGGTGCTACCGGTTCCCAGGCCGCGATCACACCGACGGACGACCGTCGCGGCAGTGGCCGGGGACGCTGATTCGTCTACCTGAATTGAACACACACACATTTCTGATCATCACTTACAATGAAATTCGGATCTGACCATGAATTTCAAGAATATCCTGACCAAGATTAAAACAGCGGACTACAAACTGTTCTTCGTGAATCACGTGGAAAAGTTTCTCGTGGGCTTCGCCGCGCTGTTTGTCGTCTATTGTCTTTTCGCCACCGACTGGTCCTTCTCTCAGAAAGACCCTGCGGCTCTGGAAGCCAAGGTTGCCACAACCAAAGACAACTACACGAAGACGGCCTGGACTGCTGAAGAACGCCAGAAGTTTGAGGCGAACACGAATCTCGACAATAAGATTCAGCAGATTCTGTATCCCATCGCCGTCCGTAAGTACGGCTTCAGTACCGATATGGACTGGCCGATCTTCCCCGAATTGGAACCCGCCATCGAACCTGAATTCCTGGCAGTGAAGCACTTGCGTGCCGCGCCCGGGCGCACGCTGCTGGAGCTTGTCGACTACAACAAACTGAAACAGGTTCAGGCCGCAGAACAACAACTCGAAAGCACTCCCGCCGACAAACTGTCAGAGCAGGAGAAACAATTGATGGCTCAATTCGGAATCACGGCGGAACAATTACAGCGAATTGAAGAGGAAAAGAAGCGAGCTGAAGAAGCCGAGAAAGCAGGCGCTGCCGGTGCCCGGGGACGTGGTGGAATACAGGGCCCGGGGGGACGCGGGGGAGCCCGCGGCATCTCGCCCTATGAACAGGATGAGAATGATCGCGACAGCCGCCGTGAACGCCGACGCGAAATGGGAGATCTCGTGCGGCAGAGCAGTTCTGTGACGGAGCCCCACCGCTTCGTTTCAATCACGGGTGTCTTTCCGGTTCGCCAGCAGAAGTTTGAATTACTGAAAGCGATGAACTCGACTTCCATGGCGCAGGCCGTCATGGACATCGATCAGCTCTTTTACGATTTCAAAATCCAACGACAGATCGCTCAACCGGGTAACGATCCCTGGGCGGGCGAATGGCAGGATGTAAGTCGACCGGTAACGGAAGACATTCTGCGGCGGTCTGCCGGTTTCGCTCCGGAGACAGTTAATCAGTTCGTGACGAATAACATTTTCACCATGCCGCTCCCATCACGGGCACGCGGCAGCTGGGGCCGCTATGCAACGCACCCGCTAATCGAAAATTACGTTCTGACCGAAGAAGAGATTCAGCAACAGTTGGAAATCGTTTCGGCGATGGTCGACAAAGAAGTGGAACGCATCCGGGCGGAAGAGGCCGCCAAAGAAAATCAGCGTCAGGGATTCTCTGATTTCGTCTACGGCATGGATCAGATCGCTAATAATCCGAACGAATCGTTTCTCGACAAGATCGCGAAAGAAACGCCCGATGAGCGCGAACGTCAAATCATCGAAAAGTTGAAAGAAGCCGCCACCGCGCAGTCGAACCTGCAGCTGTTCCGCTTCTTTGACTTCTCCGTCGAACCGGGGCAGATCTACCGCTATCGCGTGAAAATTATCTTCCGCAACCCGAACTACCAGAAGGAATTGTACAAGGTCGCCTCTCCCGAGATCGTGGAAGGTGAATTCCGCGAGTCGGAATGGAGCGAACCGACTTTGCCCGTCGCCGTTGTTGACGACCTGCAGTACTTCGTAGCGCGCGAACCGGTCGAACGCCAGGGTCGCCTCGTTACCTCCTTGGAAGCCTATCAATGGCTGGAGAAATTCGGGACCCTCGTAAAATCGTCTCTGTCCGTCGGACTGGGAGACTACGTGAAGAAGGATTCCGTCCGGACAGAAGTCGTCAAACCTGATGAGAGTAAGATCGAAAAAGAGGACGCCAAGTTCGAATCCATGGACATGCTGGTCGCGATTGAGGGTCCACTCGAACTTCCACCGGATATCCACCCCGATCTTCAAATCAAAAATCCCGCCGGACGGGACATTCCCAACATCCCGACGCTCGGTCTGTTCGCCACTCCTTCAGGTATTCTGAAGGTAAAAGACACGATCGGCGAAACTCCTGTTGCCAAACAGATGGAAGACACGGTCAAGTTTGAACAGCTGACCTACAGCGCGCCGAAAACTGATTTGGACGCTGGTGGGCGGCGAGGTGATGACGACGACGACCGGGATTCAAGGCGTGATCGCTCTCGAGGGCTCAATTCCAATCCGACCCGGCGGTTGGGCTTTGGTCGATAGGTCTCGATCCGGACTGCGTTAATTTCCGAAAGAGAATCTCACCTGATTCAGGAAAGCTGATCAAGCAACCCACCCACATAATCACGTAAAACCTCGCCTTCAGGAGACTGGGGGCGAGGTTTTTTCATGGACACTTCAGAGTTTTCGCTGACCAGCAGTTCAACCTGTTCACGGGGAATCTGCCGCTCCAGCTGTTTAATAAGCGCAGCGCCCTCAGGGGTTGTTACCATCTCGTGAAAGCGGTCATTCTTTCCGACCAGATGCTGAGAGTTCCGTTTGAGTATGAGTTCGCGACATCGATCAGCCACATCGATCAGCGCGGCCATGCACGCCTCATAGCCAGCGAGCACCAGTAATTTGTCCCTGCCGGAAAACTGTCGCTTCTGCTCGGAGATGACGGCCAGTTCCAGATAGTTGAGGAGCGCCTCTTCATGTGGATCCATGCCGGGGACTGCTTTCTCTTTGGTCGGACTCGAAAAGAATAATTGTGGCAGCGTTGGACCTTACTGTCACAAGAGAATGACTACAGGCCGCAATAACTTCGAATATATCGCCCCGGGCGATCAGGAAGAAGCGGGAGCCGCGTGCGGATGGGATTTTTCGTAGGTCTCGCGAAGTCGACGCGTGCTGACGTGCGTATAGATTTGCGTCGTGCTCAGACTCTTATGCCCCAGCAGTTCCTGCACGCTGCGGAGATCAGCCCCCCCATCGAGCAAGTGAGTCGCAAAGCTGTGCCGCAAGGTGTGGGGCGAGGTCACCGTTTCGAGGCCGGTCTCCTTGAGATACTTCTCCAGCATGCGGCCGATACTGCGCGTCGTAATACGATCCCCGAATCGATTCAGAAAGACTGCCTGTTCGGAATCGCGGCCCCCTTTGGGATTCGGTTTCCGAACTGCCACCCAGTCATGCAGGGCGCGAGTCGCGTAACTCCCCACCGGCGCGATGCGTTCCTTGCGTCCCTTACCGAACACACGCAGGATGCCGGCATCCTGATCCCAGTCTTCCAGGTTCAATCCAACGAGTTCACTGACGCGAAGTCCAGCCGAGTACATCGTCTCCAAGATCGCTCGATCGCGTTTTCCCTGCGCATCTTCTTTATCCGGGGCTTCAAGCAGGCGTCCGACCTGTTCGGTAGTCAGAAAGTGCGGAAGACTCGTCCCGACGCGCGGCGTCCGCAACGGTTTCGCGGGATTGTGATCAGCGAAGCCCTCGCGACAGCAGAAGCGAAAGAAACTGCGAAGACAAGCCAGCCGCCGTGCGATGGTGCGGCGGGAATACTGGCATTCGTGCAGGTAAGAAACATATTGTCGCAGCTGGGCGACGTCCACGTCCCTGGGATCCGGGAGATTTCCGACATAGTCGGTGTAATACTCAACCAGGCTTTTGAGGTCCTCCGCATAGGACTTTTCCGTCAGTTCGGACGCATTTTTTTCGATGGTCATGTATCGAATGAAGGCGTCAATAGCTGCGTACATCGAAAGCTCGCACGAGGGAGTTCAGATCTGAATCAAACCAGCGCGGAGGTTAACCCATACAAAGTTTGCACAAGTCCCCCGCGCCAGTCATGGATTCGCTATAGCAAATTCCAGATAACCGTAGCGTGTTCTGGCGGCGTAGCCTGCTACTTTCAACGGCTTTTCGGGTACGATAGCCGCCACACTTATCCTGGACAGGATCTAGAATATCTGTCGTGTGCTCGAAGGAAGCTTCTGCGCAAAGTGCGGCTGGAACGTTTTTCCCTGCTGTTCCTGTTGAACCCGGCGAACTTTCTGACTCAGAATCGCCGCGTCGTACCAGGTGAATTTCAATTCGGGATCGGCCGCCTTTTTGCCCAACTGCTCGAGCAGCACCTGTGGACTCGAATCATCGTATAAAAATATATAACGCTCGGATTCCTTTACCAGAGCAATCACGTTCATTCCACGGTGCATTTTATTCTTTCCTTGAATGGTCTCTCGAAACCGTCCTGGAGAGGCTGGGCTCGACGAACTGTCGATTCGCCACAGAGCCGTCCGGTCACTTTTCAAAAGGGGACCATTCCGTTTATCGGTAACCCCGGTTAGTGATCACTTGAATTTTCGCGGAACAAAGATGATGCGGCGCCGAGCTTCTCCTCCGTGCAACATCAGCATTTCCTTAATCATCAGATGCGATACAAACCGGATAAATTCATCAGTACGATGCAGTCGCGACTGCCAGCTTCCGCTTCTGGGATCACCACTCAATTCGTAATAATCCCGAAAGTTCGCCACGAGATCGGCGTCGGTCGCGTCGAACATGCGGCTGTATTCCATCAGGGGAACGGTATTCAACATCTCAGGTTGATACGACAGTTCCCGCGGGACGGCTGGTGAGATGGAGTACTCTTCCAGCATCGGCGGCGTATTTTCGGAAGGCAGAGCCTGAGTGACCTGCAGCGGTCTCTCGACAGGTTCCTGCACCGGAGGAGCCGGCATCAACGGACCGTTCAACCCTTCCGGCTGCTGTTCGTGAGTCACTAAGGTGATCTGTTTTGAATTGAGCGGAGCAGAGAGCGACAGGGGCCGGTTGGAACTCATGGAGTGACCGAAAGCGGGCTCCATCTCTTCCGGTGATTGCCCCCGATAATCGGGCCAGGGGACCGGCACCCGGTATTTGTCGGTCCGCGGCCCCTTGTGGAGTTCAAACGGATCCTTCATCTCTTTCTTGAACCGCTCCCACTTCACCTCATTCTGATGATGTTTACGATGCAGCCAGGCACGGAGGCCATCTTCATGCTCTTCCGGACAACAGTTCGATCCCGTACAGGCATCGACACTCGCCCCGGAGCCACAGGGGCAGAAGTCCTCCGCCAGGCAGCGCCCGTCGCATTGTCCCGGAGGACAGTTGCATCGGTCACCCAAATCAAGCGGACGCCGGTTCGCCTCCCGGTACATGTTCTCGCGCAACTGTTGTTCATTTTCCAGACGCGTGCGGGCGAGCGGATCGATTGGAATACCGGGGATGAAATCCCAGTCATAAGGCGAATACCACGAGACTTTGATCCCCAGCCGTGGCGGTGCGTATGGTTTATAGTCGGTAACGGCCCCGATCACGACGGCGTCGACGTTAAGCACCTTGGCCAGGCGAATCGCGTCTTCCGGGCCACGCATTTCTTCGAGTCCGTGCTGAACCATCGCCGTTTCGACGACTCCCACAGGGACGACCTCGAATCCCGGCACCTTCTGCAATTCAGCGTAATACGCTTCGGCAAACTGGCGGCCATCGACGGCGCGTTCGGTGCTCAGGTTGAGAAAGGGGGCGATGGCGACAGTGGAAAGGCCCGGTACCGGGTTCGTCACGCCCGTGTCGGTGATGACGCAGCCGACGAGCAGGGGAACGAACAAAATCACGGACAGTATCAGCCGCATTCCGGCGCACTTTCTCTCTGAATGGAAACTTACCACTTCAGAAAGATCGACCTGATCGTCAAAGAAACTTTAACCGGAAAAGTCGCTGCAGACCTCCCGCTTTAAAATCGCACCGGCAGCGGCGCGTCCGACGGACCGCATAGCCCCCAGGCCTCCTATTCCTCCAGTTCCTGTCGCAGGATGCGGAGAAAGGGCTCGACATCGGTTACAAGGCCCACCGTCTGGAACGTACCCCGATCGGCCAGTTTGGTGACGGTGGCGGGATTGATGTCGACGCAGACCACCTTCGTCGTGGCCGGCAGCAAGTTGCCCACCGCGATCGAATGCAGGGTCGTGGCGATCATCAGGGCAAACGACACGCCCTGTACCAGTTCCCGCATCTTCCGCTGCGCGTCGAGCACATCGGTCACGACATCGGGCAGGGGGCCATCATCCCGGATGCTGCCCGCCAACAGGAACGGAATCGGTCGCTTCACGCACTCGTACATGATCCCGTCGGTCAGCAGTCCCGATTCGACCGCCGCCTGGATACTTCCCGCGCGCCGAATACGGTTGATCGTTCGCAGATGGTGCTCGTGCCCCTCTTCGATCGAACCACCGTGCTCCATCGAGATTCCCAGGCTCGTATTGAAGAAAGACTGCTCAATGTCGTGCGTGGCGAGTGCATTTCCAGCGAAAAGCACGTCGACGAAACCTTCCCGAATCAGATAGCTCAAATGCTCCCGACTTCCCGTATGCACGACAGCGGGTCCCGCCACGACCAGCACTTTCCCCGTCCCCTGACTGGCCTCGCGCATCGCCTGTGCGATCTCTTTGACCGTGACATGTTTCGGTTTCTCACTCGAGACAGTGCTGTTCATGAACTGGAAGACATCGGGGTTCCCGTCGCGCGGTCGCTGTTCGGGCTGAATGCGCACTCCCTGGTGCCCGACCACAATCAGATTGCCCACTTCCACATCGGCCATCGGTATACAGACGGCACTTTTTGATGCGCGATCATAACGGATGCCGCAATCCATCTCCTGCCGCGTCACCGGTATCCACTCGCCATCGACGCGAATTTCCGTCCCGAGGTTGGTCGTCGCATAAAACCGCTCCGGCAGCACTCCCCCCTTGTCGACCGCTTCAAGTTCGCAGTCTGTCTGGTCGGACAATCGTGCACCATGCTGCGCGATCTGCTGCAGGATCTCGCTCAGAAGACGCGCATCAGCCGCACCCACCTTGATGACAACGTGACTGTCATCCTGCTGTTTCTTGCCGATTTCGACTTCTTCGAACTCGAACGAACCTCCCATGGCGAGAATCAGGTCGAGCACCTTCGGCAGCAACAGACTGTCGATGATATGCCCTTCCAACGTCACTTTTTCCCAGATTTGAGGAACGACCGCATTCGATTTCGCGGGGGTTTTCTGATTGTCGGCCATGACTACCTTTCGAGAAAAATGTGGGTCCTGTATAACGAGCCGAACAGGGTTTCCGCTTCCAGAAGCAGGAAATTCCCCCTATCGCAGTAATCCCAAAAGTTCAGGGAGATCCCTATTCTGACAGGATCGTCCTGCCCGGAGACATTCGTTAGACTGAACTTTCCTACCTTTATTTTACGCTCTGCCGCGTCCATTTAAATCGGGACTCTTTCCCTTTTGCCACGCGAATCAATTCGAATCGAAATCCACTTGATTTCTGCGTTCCGGAGACGCGTACACCAGAGCTGACAATTGCCTTCCTCAACGCCATCCCCGAGAAAGTCGACCTACTGATGGACGAATTGATTCTCCAGAACATCACTCCCTGGCCCTGGTATTTCCTGCTTCCCTCTATTCTCGGGTTGCTGCTGGTTCTGGGCTGGGCGGCCGATATGCTGGTGAGCGAAGCCGTCGTCCTGTCCGAGCGCGCCCAGATACCCAAAATCGTTATCGGGGCGACGATTGTCAGTTTGGGAACGACCATGCCCGAGACAGCGGTCTCGGTCTTTGCCGCGATTCAGGGGCAGCCCGATCTTGCGCTCGGAAACGCCGTTGGGTCGATCATCTGCGACACGGGATTGATTCTCGGGATCGCCTGTCTCATTTCTCCATTGCCGCTCCCCAAACGAATCGTGAATCGTCAGGGCTGGCTGCAATTGCTGGCCGGAGTACTGCTCGTGCTGGTCTGCTGGCCCTTCAGCGCATCGTGGAGTGAGATCAGTGAAGGGACCGCCCACGGCAATATGCCACAATGGGTCGGCTTTATCTTCCTCGGCCTGCTGGCTCTCTACCTGTGGACATCTGCCCGCGGAGCCCGACGGGAACGAAACGGATCAACCAATCTGGAAGACTTCGAAGAAGACGCCTCCGCTCCAGTCGGTATCGTCATCGTGAAACTGATCATCGGCATCGTGGTTGTCCTCGCCACGTCCAAGGTACTTATTCCGATCGTGCGCGTCGCGGCAGAGCGAATGGGGGTTCCTGAAGCCGTAATCAGCGCGTCCCTCGTCGCCTTCGGCACATCGCTTCCGGAACTCGTCACCTGCGTGACTGCCGCTCGGAGGGGCCACGGTGAACTGGCCGTCGGGAACGTGGTGGGAGCCGATATTCTCAACGTGCTCTTCGTCACCGGAGCCGCCGCCGCCGTCACACGCGAAGGCCTGACGGTCGGCCCCCGGTTCTACACGCTTCTCTTCCCGGCGATGCTCCTGATCCTCGTGACCTTTCGCATCGGGATTCTCATGTCCCCCGAAAAGCTCTCCCGGAAATTCGGCGTCCTGCTGCTCGCACTGTATATCCTGACAATGATTTTCCTCCCCGGCGGCGTTCATTAAGGCGCATCGATCAAAGGTGGGATAACGATCAAAGCAGGATGTTGCCTGTCAGCCCGCACGGCGACTACTGCAGCAGAACCCCAGCGCACTCAGCGGCCTGACGCAGAAAGCGAGCAGATTCCCGCACGACGTCCGGAGCCATATGACTGTGGCGGCTCAGTTCCACATTGAGGCCGCCCTGATAACCGACTTCGTCGAGCGATTTCAGAACCGAGGGAAAGTCGATTTCCCCTTCACCGAACCGCAGGTGTTCATGCACGCCGCGACACATATCTTCGATGTGGACGTTGTAAATACACGGTCCCCATTCGCGAATGTACTCGGGAATCGGGCTGTCTTCGACGCAGATGACATGGCCGATATCGACCGTCAGGCCGAACAGGGGAGAGTCGACTTCCTGCTGAAGTCGTCGGAATTGCTCGAAGCTTTCGACCAGCATCCCGGGTTCGGGTTCGAATGCGATACGAACTGACTTCTGCCCGGCATAGGCGGCGACCTCTTTGCAGCCCGCCACGAGCCATTCCCATCGCTGCGCTTCATCAACGTCTGAAGTGCGAGGCACACCCGCCCAGAAGGAGACCGCTTGCGACTCCAGTCGTTCAGCGATGTCGACTGACCGTTTCAGAAAATCAATACGGTATGCGCGGCCATCCGGGTCGCGCGAGATCAGCGTCGGTTCATGTTTCTGACGGGGATCGAGTAGAAACCGGGCACCAGTTTCGACCATCGAATCGAGACGGCCTTCTCCCAACCGTTTGCGGACAATCTCAATTTCCGTCTCGAGGTCGGACTCACCCTGATAGGGATTCAGGCAATGATGATCGAGCGTGATCGCCACCGATCGATATCCCTCTTCGATCAACAGGTCGAGAGAATCGGGCCAGCGATGAAAGGCGAGGCCGTTGGTATTGTACCCGAGATACATGGCGATCCGATCCAACAAAAAAACAGGCCCGAACCCACGAGGGGCCCGGACCTGAATGTGTTTCCTTCAGACGATTATCTCAATCAGTCGAGCGGTTTAACACGGATATTGCGGTAGTAGGTCACGCTGTCCGGATCATGCTGCTGCAGGGCGAAGCTGCCCGAACTCAGTTTGCGGTGACCGATCACACCACCCGAAGCTTCCCACTCGCCGGTGGTGCCAGCGGGTTCGATGTAAGTGTAGAGAACTTTGTCATCGACTTTAACGGTGATCGTGTCCCCTTTTACGATGATCGTCTGGGTCCACCATTTGTTGTCCTGGGCCGGAGTTTCGAACAACTTGATGACGTTGTACAAGCTGCCGGTTTTGACCGGGTCGCCGGCGCTGACATTGACCTGGGTTTCGTAACCTTCGGTCGGCCAGCTGTCGCAGTATTTGGTGTGGAAGTAAATACCACTGTTCGACCCCGGGGTCGTCATGACTTCGGCTTTGAATTCGAAGTTCTTGAATTCCTGATCGGTGAAGAGGTGCGATCGTTTTCCGTGGGCCTTCAGGATGCCGTCTTCAACCGTCCAGGTACCGTTTTCGCTGACGGTCCAGCCGGTCAGATCTTTACCGTTAAACAGGCTGATCCAGCCATCTTCAGTTTTGTCTTCGGCGACGCCTGCAGTCACTGCGGTGAGCACCAGAGCCAATGACAGGAAGAAATGTTTCATCAGGAATTCCTCAGTTGTGTGCTAGTAGTTTGAGTGCAATTGAAAGGGGGAAAGGACCCGGACTGTCTCTTATGCGGGAAGAGCAAGAACGGGCTGATCAGATCGAAATCTGGTCAAGAATGTTCGGGGGAGTACGATCCACCAGAGTTGCCGATGCTGCTGGAAGGACCGCGGAAGGAAATCCACTTTACCCGACCGCCCGACGCAGGGCAACCAGCTAATCCAGTAGTTTCAGGCTACTTGCGCTTCGTTATTCTTCACCGATTTTCTTGATGAAGAACACCAGATCGGCCATCTGTTCAGGCGTGATGTTCTTCTCCATTCCCTGTGGCATCAGTGAGAGGCCGCTGGAGGCGAGTTCATCGATATTAGACCGCAAAATCGTTACTTCCTTCCCTTCGGACTGCCGCAACGTGATGCTGTCGGCCGATTCGGCGGTGATGATCCCGTTATACAGCTTGCCATCCTGAGAAACGGCGGTGTAAGAAACGAAGTTCGCCTGCGTCTCACGGTTCGGATCGAGAATCGCGATCAACAGGTCTTCCTCCGACTTGTTCTTCACCGACGCGAGTTCCGGGCCGACCTTGTGTCCTTCACTGCCTACCTGGTGACAGACGGCGCAGTTCTTCACGAAGACCTGATGTCCACGCTCCCGGTCAGTATCTCCGGCGAGTGCCTTCGTGTATTGCGAAATCACTTTCGCGACGTCTTCATTACTCGCGACCTGGAACAGCGAACGTGCCTTATCTTTGATTTCTGAATTCGGATGATTCTGCAGCAGCTGTTTCCGTTCCTGCGCGATCTCGGCCGATTTGATCGTTCCCGCTTCCACCGCGTTCAATAAAGTTTCAACCCGTTCCGCGCGAGTCAGCAGTTTGTCGATGACCGTATTCCGCACATCAGGAGAATAACCTTTCCAGTTTTCGATCAGAACATCGCCCACCTCAGTCTCGTTCTGTTCCGCGAGTGCTTCAATGGCGGCGATTTGCAGCTTCCGCGGAACCTGCGCGCCCAACAGATCCGGTAATGTCTCCACGGCTAATTCGAATTCCGCAAAAGCGAGGAGTTCAACCGCATCACTGCGGACCGATTCCGCTGCGGCATCGTCCATCGCTAACTCTGCGGCGAGTTCGAACTGCTTTTCCGCCAACTGCGTCACCGAAGCGGAAGGGCGATCCGAAGTGAGGTAAGCCGTCAAACCGGCACCACTGCGGGCAAGACCTTCATTCAATGCCGACAGTACCAATCGCTTGGCCGTCAGTTCTTCTTCATAGCCGAGGACAGCTTCCAGCAGGTGGTTCACCTCCGCCGTTTCATTGCGTGCCCCGACGATGCGGGCCAGCTCGACAACATAAGCTGAGAGGGACGCCTGATCGTTTTCGATATAGTCGCGCGTCAGCGAGAGGGCCATCTCTTCCGCGACCGGGTTTACCGACGACAGAATCGCGACGCGCATGTCGTTGTCTCTGGGGTATTTTCGAGCGAGGTTAACGAGCGCCCGCACGGCTTCGCTCGAATGCAATTCCCCGAGCGTAAAGGCCAACTGCCACTGCACGATGTATTCAGGATCATCGACCAACTGAAGTGCCGTTGCGGCAATCTCTTTGTTCTCATTGATAAGGGCGTCAGCCAATCGGAGGCCGTGCACGCGTAACCAGAACTCATCCGAGGACATCGC
>PABD01000166.1 GCA_002702685.1 Planctomyces sp. | reverse complement strand
TACCTCGGCGTCCCCCGCTTTGATATCCCGATGGTGCTTGAAGGGGGCTCCATCGAAGTGAATGGCTCCGGTGTCCTGATGACATCCGAAGCCTGCCTGCTGAACGAGAATCGCAACCCGCATCTCCAGCGAGCTGACATCGAACAACACCTGCGCGACAACCTCAACGTCTCGGAATTCATCTGGCTGGAAGACGGTATTGTCGGGGACGACACGGACGGACACATCGACGACCTCGCCCGGTTTGTCGCCGAGAACGTCATCGTCACCACCGTTGAACGAGACCGCGACGACGAGAACTACGAAATCCTTCGCAAAAACCGGGAACGTCTCGAAGCCTGCAGGACCTCGTTGAGCAAACCGTTCGACATTGTCGAACTCCCCATGCCACCGACAGTCATCTACGACGGTGAGCGTTTACCGGCGACTTACGCCAACTTCTATATAGCCAATACAGCCGTTATCGTTCCCGGCTACGACAAACAGATGGACGACGTCGCCCGCGGCATTCTGCAGGATCTCTTCCCCACCCGAAAGATCGTCTTCATCGACTGCACCGACCTCATCTGGGGTCTCGGCGCCTTCCACTGCCTGACCCAACAGGTCCCGGCGGGATAGCGGGAAAGGCCTCATAAACAAACACAGCTCTTCACGAACGAGTCGCGAAGAGCTGTGGCAGGGTGTCGATCATGGGTGTGCTGCGTGAGGATCTCGAACAGATCTGCGGAACGAGTCGACGGATGACGCTTTGGCACCTTTAGAATCGGTTGCGTTCGAGGCTTGCTTCTGTCGGAGTCCTGCCGAGGACGATATCGAACTTCGCGGAAAGCTCTTTCAGCTTGGAATCGGGAATCGGTTTGAACTCGGTCTGCACCAGTTTCCGCTCTTCTGCATTGCGAACGCGTCGATAGACGCCATCTTTTTGATTACCGTCAAAGTCGGCGATGAATATCTGGGATGTGAGGAGTTCCTGATCTCCCTTTTTCACGATGTAGTGAATGTGGGGAGCCGGTCGGCCGGGATAGGGAACCGGTTTAATGGTGCGAAAGCGATATTCCCCTTTGGAATTCGTTTCGAATTTCCCGTATCCCTGGAAGTTCTTATCCTGCTGATCCTGTTTGCGGCCGCTGTCCGCCGAATGCAGGTAAACGGCGTTGGCGTCGCACTGCCAGATTTCAATGGTGACATTCTTCGCCGGTTCGCCACTCGGAAGCATGATCTTTCCGGAAAGGTGCGAGATTTCCCCGACGGCTGGCGTGGTCGAATCTCCCACAATGATCATATCGTTGTCCTGATCCAGAGGAAGGTGGTCGGGATAAAACGGACCTTCTGTCGTGCTGGGGGTCGCCATCAGTTCTTCAGCGAACAAACCGGGAGTGGTAAAGAACGCGGCTCCCAAGGCGAGCCCACCCTGCAGCATTTGACGACGGGATAACGGGTAGTTTTCCGCAAACATATTCTCAATCCTCACTGGATGTTGGGACTCAATCTTCTGTGGCACGTGAAGCTCTGGCCGTAGAAAGGAGATCGTGCATTAACGATCCTCCGAAAAAGTCCTGTTGGGGATGCACCCATTATATTCGTTTCGCCACCCGAGCGGTCGACTTTATTTTGCTTCGCTGCGTTTGTTCATGAACATGCAAAGACGATCCGTAAGGATGCAAGTCGCATGCCGAATAGCAGGAAGTTCGGAATGGGCTGTTTTTAAGTGTTTTCTCAACTCCCCGATTCGACCACGACATTTCTTCTGGCGACTTTCTCGCCAGCAGGGCGACTTCTTCATCGTCACGCTGGGCAATTTCAGGTTCCAGGTGGATTCCCCCTCGGCCGGCTGATATGCTGATTCCAGTCGTTTCCCGCCCTATTCCTTATCCCACTCCCCGGTTTTTCTTCCCGCAGATTGGCCGATCATGCCGTACTCTTCCCGCCGTTGGCTTTCGTTCTTCGTTACCACCCTCTTTCTGGCCGTCTCGGCTACAGTTCAGGCCGCCAATCCGAATGCGGGTCTCAACCTGCAACCGACCGACTGGCCCTGGTGGCGCGGGCAACAGTGGGATGGCATCGCTCCCGGCAATCAGCATCCCCCCCTCACCTGGAGCGCGGAGGAGAACGTCGTCTGGAAGGCGGAGATTCCCGGTCGCGGACATGGTTCAGCGACGGTGGTGGGGGACTTCGTCTATCTGGCTTCGGCCGACGAAGTCGACGAATTGCAGTACGTCCTCTGTTACGATCGTACGACGGGGAAGGAACTCTGGCGGACCGAGGTACACAAGGGGGGATTCACGGCCTCGGGCGATCGACAGGGAAATCAGAAATCGACGAAAGCGTCGTCGACTGTTGCCTGCGATGGCGAACGGCTTTTTATCACTATGTTCAACAGCGATGCCGTCTGGCTGACGTCGCTGAGCCTCAAAGGGGAAATCCTCTGGCAGAAGAAAGTCAGCGACTACATTGTCCATCAGGGATACGGCGCCTCACCGACGATCTACGGTCCGCTGGTTATTGCGGTCGCAGATAATAAAGGCGGCGGCGCTGTTGTCGGATTCGATCGCAAGACGGGCGACCGGGTATGGGAGCATCCGCGGCCGCAAACGGCGAACTACCCGTCGCCGATTATCGTCAACGTCAACAACCAGGATCAGCTCGTCTTCATCGGGTGCAACCTGATTGAGAGCCTTGATCCGTTGACGGGAAAAGTCAACTGGACGATGGAAGGATCGACAACCGAGTGCGTCACCTCCACCGTGACCAACGGTGAGTATGTCCTGTCGACGGGTGGCTATCCCGATCAACACACCACCGTCGTCAAAGCCGACGGTTCCGGCGAGGTCGTCTGGACGAACAAAACCAAGTCGTACGTCCCCTCCCTGTTGCTTAAAGACAACTACCTGTACGCGGTCACCGATGGGGGTATCGCGATCTGTTATGACTTCCGTACGGGAGATGTCGAATGGCGCGGTCGGTTGAGCGGCGACTTCACCTCTTCCCCCGTCCTCGTCGATGACCTGATCTTCGCCACGAATGAATCGGGCGAGACATTTATCTTCAGGGCCAACCCGAAGAAGTTCGAAAAGGTCGGGGAAAACAAACTGGGGGACGAGTGCTTCGCCACCCCAGTCATCACCGGCGATCAGATCTTCACACGGGTTGCCTTCCGTTCGGATGAAGGGCGCCAGGAATACCTGTATTGCCTCGGCAAAGAGAAGTAATCATCACGCTTCAGCGGCCACGACCACCACGTCCGCCGAACCCGGCCATATTATTACCACCACCCTGCATGCCGCCGAAGCCATTGGGGCCGCCGCGCTTGTGAGGCCCTCCGCCCGGACCATTCATCTGCATACCACCGGGTGGCATGCCTTGGGGGCCCATTCCCGGCTGCGAGTTCATTCCTCGCATCCCGCCAAACTGCCCTCCCATCTGGTTCTGTTGTGAGGACTGGCCTCCGGCTTGATTGGAGGTTGCAGCCTCGCACTGTTGCATCAGTTCTTCCGCGGTTACCTGACCATTCTGATTCTGGTCCGCTATGCGAAAAAAGGCATGTAATTGCGGATTGGATACTTCATCTTTCGTGATTACCCCATCTGTGTTCTGATCAAGCTGCATGAGTTGCGAGAACAACTGCTGGCATTGCTGGCCATTCTGTCCTTGACCGGATTGCTGTCCATTCATCGACTGCCCGTTCTGCATCTGCCTTTGATTCTGCATTCGCATCTGGTGCCGCTGCTGTGGCCCCGCGTTTTGCTGGCCCATATTCTGCTGGCCGCCAACTCCGCCGAGTTGGCCGGGACCGCCCCGGAATTGCCCTCCTCCGAACTGTCCACCACCCGGACCACCGCCACTTGGACCGCCACCTCCACCCGGGCCACCGCCCGGTCGCGCCATGACCTCGTCAGAAGTGATCAGGAAACATCCGGCAAGCATCAATAAAACAAACAATCGCATTTTGACATTCTCCACAACAGAGGCCCGCCGGGAGTAAATTCCAGCTGAAGACACGATGTCTTCCGCAATGGCAAAGTTCGCTTACTGAAACAGGCAAAACGAGTGCGGTCGATCGCGTGCGGCGCAAACGATCGTTGAGCGATTAATTTCAGTGGCCCCGGGATTTGCGTGTTCAGAAATGAACAGAGAATCAGAAAAGAAGTGCGTCTGCAGGGAACTGGGAGAATGATGGGAAGAATTGATAAACAGTTCCACTTGAATTAATACGCACCTGCATCGCGTCCGGTAACACCCAATTTTGCTTTTTGAAGTGGGAATCCAGCTATTCTCCTGCGACATGCAACGGTTCGGCATGGACAACGGAACGAGTGACTCCGCAGAATGGGACTTCCCCACCGAACCTTCGAACTTTACCGCGGAAGGGAATGTTGATGCCTCGCCACCTGTTGCCAGTCCTGTTCATCCTTCTCACATTCACGCCGACCTTCGCCTCGGAAAACGATTCTCGCCCTAATGTGCTGTTTATCGCGATCGATGATCTGCGGACGGAACTGGGTTGTTACGGGCATGATTACGTCGACAGCCCGAACCTCGATCAATTGGCGGCAGACGGTGTACTCTTCAACAACCATTTTGTGCAGGTCGCTACCTGCGGTGCCTCCCGTTACGCGCTGCTCACCGGCCAGAGTCCGTGGCGTTCCGGCGCCTTGGGAAACCGGACGGTGTACGAAGGCAAGACGAAGCTGCTTCCCGAACAACAGGCCGGAGCGCAAACGATGCCGGAGCTGTTTCGGAGGAATGGATACCGGACGGTGCTGATCGGCAAGATTTCACACACGGCAGACGGCCGAGTCTACGAATACGACGGCACCGGTGATGGTCATCCGGAATTGCCACTTGCCTGGGATGACTATGCAACGCCCCTCGGTCCCTGGAAACGTGGTTGGGGAATTTTCTTTGCCTATCGCGGCGGTCGTCACCGCGAGGATGGGCAGGGTCACCTCGATCTGATGGAGTTTACCGCGGAAAACGACGACGAACTTCCCGATGGGATGATGGCAACGGAAGCAATCGAAAAACTGGGAGAACTGAAGAATCGAAAAGAGCCCTTCTTCATGGGACTCGGTTTCTTTAAACCGCACCTTCCCTTCGTTGCTCCCCGTCAGGATTGGGAAGCCATGTCGGATCGCGAGATTCCGCCGCCTCCCCATCCGCAGAAACCTGGTTCATCCTGGTGGCATAAGAGCGGCGAGTTTTACAAGTACGACATGCCCTGGGAGAAGACTCGCCCCCTTGCGGAGGAGGATGCGATTACCGCGCGGCGGGCGTACCTCGCCTGCGTTCGTTATACCGATCGCCAGGTGGGTCGGGTGCTTGCAGCGCTCGATGAACTCGGACTGCGGAACAATACTATCGTGGTCGTCTGGGGCGATCATGGCTGGCATCTCGGCGATAGCGCGATCTGGGGTAAACATTCACCCTTCGAGCGCGCGGTCAAGAGCACCCTCCTGATTCGCGCGCCCGGTATGACCAATGCGGGTACTCACTCGAATGCGCTCGTCGAGACGATCGACCTGTATCCGACCTTGATCGATCTCTGCCAACCGGAGTTCCAACAGACTCATCAGCCGTTGGATGGTCGCTCATTAAAACCGATTCTCTAAGGTGTCGACGACGCGCGGCCCCACTCGCTCAGTTACTGGAAAGACGCCGTCTCCCTGCGAACGGAACAGTATCGGATCATCGCGAGAGTGACTGAAGACGGCTTGCAGGATGCCGAACTGTACGACATCACAGAAACTCCCGACCCCGTTCAGGATTTGTCGTCCAGTCACCCTGAACTGACTCAACAATTGCTGCAGCAGATGCAAAACGCTCTGAAAGAATACGAGTGACGCTTCCGCGTTGAACATTCAATCGAAGAGATTGACCAGGATCGCTTTTTGAGGAAGAGCGGGAGTACTCTTGAGTTTCATCGGTCTTGCTGTTCTCATAAAGATAACTTCCAACAACAAACTGGGGCGTTTTATTCAAGAGTCGTCCCCGTATGTTTTTACCTCGACCAGGTATCCATCATGAACGATGCATTTACTCCCCGCCGCGACTTTCTCAAACAAACCGGCCTTGGCCTGACCGGGCTGGCACTCGGTTCTCTAGTCTCCCCCCTGCCCTCCGCGAGAGCGGCGGGAGCTAATGACCGCGTTCGCGTCGCCGTGATCGGTTGCGGTGGTCAGGGCCGTGGCGCACACATCGCCGGACTGACGAACATCGCCGAGGAAGCCAACGTGGAACTGGTCGCCGTCTGCGATCCTGATGCGGAGCGGCGGGCCATGGGCTCCGAAGCAGGAAACGGGGCCAAAGCAATGAGTGATTTCCGCCAAATGTTGGATGACGATTCCATCGACGCTGTCTGGGTCGCGACGCCGGATCACTGGCATGTCCCCGCGGCGATTCTCGCCATGCAGGCGGGGAAACATGTCTACGTGGAAAAACCGTGCTCGCACAATGTTCGCGAGGGACGCGCACTGGTCGAAGCAAGCAAGAAGCACAACCGAATTGTGCAACATGGCACGCAGATGCGGAGCAACGGTGGGTTTCAGGAAGCCGTCGCGATGCTCCGCGAGGGAAAGATCGGGGACGTAATGATTGCGCGTGTCTGGAACATTCAGAAACGAAACGACATCGGTCACCTGCAACCGAGCGAACCGCCGACACATCTCGACTACGATATGTGGGTCGGCCCCGCCCCGATGGTCCCTTACCAGGAGAATCGCTCTCACTACAACTGGCACTGGTGGTACAACTTCGGAACCGGGGACGCTGGCAACGATGGGGTGCATGAATTCGACCTCGCGCGTTGGGGACTGGGAGTCAACGAGCACCCGACGACCGTCTCCGCGATTGGAGGCAAGTACTTCTTCGACGATGATCAGCAATTCCCTGACACGATGACGGCAACTTTCGAATATCCTTCCGGCGAAGCGTCGCCTCCGAAACAGCTGGTCTTTGAAATGCGTCTCTGGTCGACGAGTTATCCTTACAACGTGGACAGCGGTATCGAATTCTACGGAACGAAAGGAAAGATGTTCATCTCCCGTCGCGGTAAACTGCAGCTCTGGAACGATCGTAACAAGAGCGAACCGATTGAAGTCAGCGGGCCGCTGCAGATGAATGTCGTTAACAATCACAAAGCGTTTCTCGCCGCCATTCGGGGCGAAGGGCCCCAGACGGCCGATGCTGTAACGGCGCATCTGTCGGCCAGCCTCTGCCATCTTGCGAATATCAGTACCCGGGTTGGGCGAACATTACATTTCGACAAGACAACGGAAACCATCAAGGACGACAGCGACGCCAACAACCTGCTCGGTCGCGAATACCGCGAAGGACACTGGGCGATTCCAACCACGGTCTGATTTCTCTTCGCGTACCATACAGCTTAAATCGAAAAGTCTGCTTCCATGAAATACCCGACCTGCTGCCTGGCACTGTTGCTATTGTTCGTTCTCACGACGGTGACGCTGGCCGAAGATATCGGCTTCCGGTTCGAACAGTCGGAGAATTCGGTGACGATCCTTCACAACGAAGTGGCCATCGCTTCGTACGTCTTTGACGATCCGGAGATCACGCGTCCCTACCTCGCACACGTGAAGACTGTCAGTGGTATTCAGATCACCCGCAATCACCCGCCGCAACCGGACGACCCTCAGGATCACGCGAACTTCCATCCCGGGATCTTTCTTGCATTTGGTGATATCAACGGTAACGACTACTGGCGACTCAAATCGAAGGTCAAACACGCGGGATTCGTCGAACCTCCCAACTCGAAAACCGGGGCCTTCACCGTCGAGAACCATTACCTCGACCAGGATGGTTCGAAGGCCATCTGCGTAGAAAAATGCCGGTATCAATTCGTCGAGAATGGCGGCGGGTACCTGATCCTGATGCAGAGCGAATTCCATTCGTCTGAAAACGAATTCTATTTCGGCGACCAGGAAGAGATGGGACTCGGCGCCCGGTTAGCGACTCCCCTCCGGGAAAAAAACGGAACGGGACGGATTCTCAACAGCGAAGGTCAGGAGACTGCCGCGCTCACTTGGGGACAGGAAGCGAAATGGGTCGACTATTCTGGCGAAATCAAGGATCACCACGTGGGCATCATGATGATGACGCATCCTTCGAACGCACGTCCCTCCTGGTGGCACAACCGGGACTACGGCCTCTTCGCCGCCAATCTCTTTGGACGCAAGGCGATGAAGCAGGGCGAAATAAGCAAAATCACCGTGCAGCCCGGCGAGATATTCAAACTCGGCTTTGGAGTCTATGTCCACGAAGGGGATCCTTCGGTCAATGACCTGCAGGTCACCTACAAGCGATACGTGAAGCTCTCCAACTGAACGTCGGCGATGCCCTGTAACGAAATCAACAGCGATCAAGCTCTACGCGAATACCGACTGGTCGAATGTGCCGGTGCTGTCACTGAAGGAGTCGACTTCGATTCCCATGGCGTGCAGAATGCTTAGATACAGGTTCGACAGGCGCGTGTCGTCTTTCCGCCAGTGCGTGCCGTGTTTGACACCCATATTGGCCCCACCCGCGAGCAGTGTCGGCAGGTTCCGCGGGTTGTGAGTGGTGCTCGCACCGCTGCCGAAGAGCACAATGCTGTTATCCAGCACCGAACCATTTACGTCCTGGTATTCATTCAGGCGATGAAAGAAATGGGCGATCTGTTCGCTGAGGAACCGGTCGTATTTCGCGAAGTTGAGTTGCCCCTCCTTGTCTCCCGCGTGCGAGAGATAGTGGTGCGTACTGGAGAGCCCCAACTTGATCGGGAAGGTATCACTGATCCCCATTCCGTCTTCCCGGTTCAGCATGAAAGCAACTGACCGCGTGATATCGGCGTCAAAAGCAAGTGCGATCAGGTCGAACATCGTCCGGTAATAGTCGGCGGGCTCTCCATCAGAAGTCGCATCGAGGTTCAAGTGGGAATAGTCCTGCTGCTTGATCGGAATATCGATCCACTTTTCGGAGGCGATCAACCGCGACTCGACCTCGTTTAGCGAAGTAAGGTACTGGTCCATTTTCTCCCGGTCGGACTTACCGAGTTCCTTGTTCAATCGCCGCGCATTTTCCAGAACGGCATCGACCAGCTTGATCCGCTTTCGCAGGGTTTCGCGTTCCTGCTCGAGCGAGGACGTATCGCCCCGGAAGAGCCGATCAAAGATTCGCCGGGGACTGTTTTCCGCGGGGACCGGCTTACCGTCGAGACTGTAGGAAATTGTGCCGGTTCGTGACAGGAACCCGGTGCCGGCATCAATCGACAGAACCAGCGAGGGCTGGCGGCAATACTGTTTGGTATGGAGCGCTATCAACTGGTCGAGCGCCACTGTGTTATACGTACCCGGTTTCGGATTATGCAGGGGCGCGCCGGTCAACCACATATCCGAACAGGTATGCGGGTCCGCTTTCGTACCATTGGGGTGATGCAAGCCGCCGAGGAAACTCAGCTGCTGCCGAAATGGACTCAACGGCTCCGTCGACTTGTTGAATTGGAATTCGCTGCCAACCTCTTCAGGGAACCAGTGCCAGTCGTCGATGCCGTGTTCCTCTTTCGGCAGCGACATGCCGTTCGCCGTATAGAGCGCGCAGAATCGACGCGGAACCTGCTGCGACACTTCGCTGCCCATCGCTTCGAGGACCGGGAGAGCGAGCGTTGCACCCGCGAGACCTTTCAGTACCGAGCGACGATTCAGTTTCAGACTATCAGGCATGACGTATTCCCTTCGGCCGGCGCTCTTGATTGAGCGGGCGGGAGAACAGAGTGGCAAGGTGCGCGGCGGGAAGGTTTCCAGTAGGAAACCAGAATTTTTATTTTTCGAGGAAGATGGGGGACTGTACGACGAAATGGAGCATCTTTTTCATCGGGTATCCCTGAGGTTTCAATTCTAACGCATGTTGACGAATAAACTCAATCTCATTGTATGTCAGCGTCCGCCCGACGGCGTAAGTCATCAGGTGTTTGAGAAAGCTGAAGGCGACCTGATCCTGGCGCTCTTCCGCGAGGTAATCCTTGAATTCCAGCATACCGGCGACGTGCGTTCCATCCGGCAAATCGGACTTCGAATCGACCTCCTGCTTCCGTTTAAATAGTCCACCGGCGTCATACTCTTCGAACGGAAATCCCCAGGGATCGATACCCGTATGACATTGCACACACCCCTTCTGGTTGCGATGCAGTTCCAGTCGCTCACGAAGTGTCAACTGCGTAAGGTCCTCGTCGAGAGCGGGAACGTTCGGCGGTGGATCGTCGGGCGGTTCCGCTACGATTTTGCGAGCAAGCCACGCTCCCCGTTTGATCGGGTTCGATTCTTTTCCGTTCGACAGCCCGGCCAGCACACTTGCCTGCGAGATCACTCCACCGAGGTGTGATTGGTGGTGGGGTACTGGTTCAAAATCAAATCCGCTTTCCAGTGGTGTGTCGAGCCCGTAATAGTCCGCCGTCACTTCATTCGCGACGACGAGGTCAGAGCGCACGAGGTTTGCCACTGGGAGGTTTTCGCGAAACAGATGCTTCAACAATGCGGCTGGTTCAGCCCGTAATTGTGCTTTCACATCCCGCGTTAGTCGTGGATACATTTCCCGGTCCGTTTCGACGACGTCCAGTTTATCGAGACTCAACCATTGAGAAGCGAACGGATGGAGGAAGTCCTCAAACCGGGAATCGGCGATCATCCGGTCGATTTCCTGATCGAGTTGCTGTCGCAACTGATGCGTCGCCGCGAGGTGTTGTGTTTGCGCATCCGGTGCGGAGTTCCAGAGAAAATACGATAACTTGGACGCGAGTTCGAATTCGCCGAGCGGTTCCGCGGCCGGCGTTGTACTGTTTTCGATCAGGAACAGGAATTGGGGCGACGTCAGCACAACAAGTAGCGATTGTTTGATCGCCCCATTGAAATCGCCCGTTTCCGAGTAAGCCGCCTTCCAGATTTGCAAGGTCGACTCAATCTCGTCCTCCGTGGCCGGGCGGCGATAGGCCCTGTTGGCGAAGTTACTGATGATTTCGCGCGCGTACGTCGCAGGTTCGTCTTTGTGTTCGGACAGAATGAAGATCTGCTGATGCGTTACTGGAGGCCACGCCTCATAGTACGGCCCTTCGAATTCAACCGAGCGAAGCAACAACTGCGGACGATCACGACCGTCGGTGTATTCACTCCGTACACCGATTTCCTTGATACCCGCCAGATAGTTGACGTTATTTTTCTCGACCTCCGGCCGCGGGTAATTGCGAATAGCGCCCCGGAACTCGAACGTCTGCAATTCGGTAGACGAGACCGAAACCGGCTTTTCAACCTGAGCGAGCGTACTGCCGCAGTCGCGCCGCAGTCCGAGATAGACGCCGAGAATCGGATCCCGTTTTTCAAACCGCACGAATTCCTGCGCGGCTTCCTCCGAATCGCTGAGACGGGTGATCTGCATTCGTTCCAGCGGAATCCCGTGCAGGGTAGCGCGTATAGGGATCTCTCCCTCAGCAAGACGCACGACGATAAAGGCTGGCTGCTCCCATTTATTGCTGAAGAAACGATCGCCGATCACGAGGTCGCATGGCTTTTGGTTTTTGTTCTCTTCGGGGGTCGGATGTATGTCGATCTGATAGATGCCCGCCTCGGGGATGGTGATGGCTTGAGTTTCCTCGGGTTTGGTAATGACGATCGCTCCCGGCGCATCATTACCTTTCTCAGCGACCCGGCGTTCGAGCAACAGCCCGTCATTGTATTTCGCGGCGGTCACCTTCACTCGAAAGTCCCCGTTTTCCGGTAATTCACGAAGCGACATCTTGAAGTTCGCCTTCGGGCCATAGGTGGATCCGACCTGAAAAATCTCCGTGCTGGGAATCGCCGGTCGCAAGAGCAGTCCCTGAGGCACGGATTGATAGGCGTTCCCTTTCGGATAACCTTCCGCTCCCCGCATGCAGGCGAAGACGGCGTGGTAGATGCTGTCGTACTCCCGCCAGCCACGGACCGTGTCATTGCCCTGATAACCCTCAATAAAACGATACTGCGTCGTCATGAAGCGAGGTTCAAATGGAAATGATTTTTCAGGCGTGAGCTGAGTGACCATGAAGTCCGGATTTTTTAAGAGATGACTGTTCGCTCCGAGAATCAGGTCATCCGGACAGGGCTCGGGATTGATCCCCTGCCCCAGATCCATGCGGAAGTTTTGAATTGCGGGGGGCGTTGCTTCATCGACAATTCCCGCATCGAGCATCTTCTCCGCGATTTCAAAATAAGCTTCCAGCAATACGGGAGAGAGCAGCATGCTCTCCGCGTTATTCAGAAAGCCGTCTTTCGATACTGCGTCAGGTGGAAGAATGTCGGTGAAGTCGTCCTCAACTCCCAACAGATCACGGAGTGAGTTACGATATTGCGCGACGGTCAATCGGCGCACGCTTCCATTTTTATCTCGCTCACGGGAGCGGACGGCGATCTCGGCACGGTCAATCCAACCGATGAGCGTCTCCTTCTCTTCCGGCGAGAGCGGAGCTTCCTCTTCAGGGGGCATCGCGTCGGATTCGATTTGTTTGCGGATTCCCATCCAGAGCCGTAGTTGTTTGTCCGGCAGTTCGCCTGTCAGATGATCCACTCGAATCCCGGAAGTCATGAGCTCTTCGTTGTGACAGTCCGCACAATGCTTTGTGAGCAGGGGTCGGATTTGCTCACTGAATTCCTGATTAAGACTCGCATCGATAGCTGCCGGTTTCGATGTGGGCTCTTCCCCGCTGCTCACCGCGGGTAAGGTGAGGATCATCACGACGAAGAATCGAATCAGTTTTTCGTTACTGGTAAACACCGGGAGGACGACCTTTGACGGCGAAGGTGGGAGCGTTCCGGAGCAGCCGAGCGAAAGACTGAAACGGATCGATACAGGAAAAGGCGGGAATCGAACGGGGGGAGGGTAACGGGGATGAGGGAGCGGGCTTGAAGTCTTGATCACCAGTTTACCACGTCGAGCGGTCGCCACAATCATTCATCCCGCGGCGAGAGCGATATTTTTCCGGCTCAGTCCATAGCTATTCGACCGGCGCCGTCCAGCTGTTTCCCCACGCGCGGTAGTGTTCATCGAGAAACTCATTCCACTCGGTTTCGGTGCGGTAGTCGGGGAAAGGTTCCGGCCGGATCGGTTCGGGAGATTGCCAGACGATCTCGAATTGATCGGAAGGAGTCGCCTTACCGATGAATCCGTTTCGAATTGAATATTGCGATTCGGGATCGATACTCACTTTTCCCGACGGACCGGCGACCGTCTGTTTGAGCATGGCTTCCCGGATCCTGATCGGGTCCAGCGTGCCGAGTTCGTTCACCGCCGCAGCCCATAGATGAACGGCGACGTACCCCGCTTCCATCGATGACATCAAGACCCTGTATTCGCCGTGCATTTCTCGAAAGTCGTGGACAAACTTCTGGTTGGCTTCTGTCGGTATGGATTGAAAGTAGGTACAGCAGGAATAATTTTCTATCAGTGGATTATGATCAATTCGCCGGAGAACTTCTTCCCCGATGCCAGTCGCAAACTGCGTCGTTTCGATGTTCCGTCGATCCAGTTCCCGGAGAAAAATAGTCTGCGAATCTCCCGTGATCATGTTGATGATCGCGTCAGGCTTCGCAGCTTCGATTTTCTCGACGACATCAGAGACATCGCTGGCTTCTAAAGATAAGTATTCCTCCCCCACCAGTTCCGCTCCCAGGAACTCGAGCTCTTTCTTGGCGATATCGTTGACTACGTGAGGGAAGATGTAATCGGAACCGACCAGGAAGAACGTGCGTTTCTTCCCCCAACTGTAGGCCCAGTTGAGGAAGGGGATGATGGTCTGTTGCGGGTCGCCGCCGAGGTAGATGATATTCGGGCTCATCTCCACTCCCTCCGTATTCACCGAATAAACCAGCAAGTGGTGCTTCGCCTCGACAACTTCCTTAACGGCCTTGCGGCTCGCTGATGTGCAACAGCCAAAGATCGTGCACACCTTGTCGACATCGATCAGTTCCGTCGCCTGCGCGGCGAAGACCGCGTCTTTGGATTGCCCGTCCCGAATCACGGCTTTCACCGGGCGTCCCAGCACACCTCCATTCCGATTGATTTCCGCAATGGCGAGTTCATAAGAGTCCACGATCACTTCCTCGCTGATCGCCAGCGAGCCGGTGAGAGAATGCAGAATGCCGATCCGGATTGGCTCCTGTTCTGTTGCCGCCGGAAGGATTTTCTCCTCTTCTGTTTCACCTGTTTGGGACTTGTCGAAGTTGATCGGAAGAAAGGCAAACAGCAGGAATACGGCTGCCAGAACCCCACCGATGACCCACTTGATCATTTTTTGTGACGATTTCAACTGGATGCCCGGCGCGAGCTGAATGCTCGCGCCGAGTTGCGGAGCGTCACCCGCGACCATACCGGCCGGAAGCGTCATTTCCGATAACAGCAATGCCAGCGCATTTCGCATTTCTTCCGCCGACTGGTAGCGATCCTCGGGGCGTTTCGCCATCGCTTTGAGGATCACCTGTCGGCATCCCTCGGGGATTTCATCACTCCAATCCCTGGGATCGGGGGGATCGGCGTTGAGATGCGCGTGCATCACGCTGACAAACGTCTTTTCCTCTTCGTAGGGCATGCGGCCCACCAGTAGACTGAAATAGGTGGCTCCCAACGAATAGACATCGCTCCGTTCGTCGACGGGTCGACTTTCACATTGTTCCGGGCTCATGTAACAGGGCGTGCCGACGAGTTGCCCCTGCTGGGTCATTCCGAGATTATCACGTCCGATGAACTTGACGACCCCGAAGTCCGACACTTTGACTATATCATCCCCCACCACCAGCAGATTTGCCGGTTTGATATCGCGATGAATCAGTCCATTCTGATGCGCTACCGTCAGCCCCCGACACGCCTGTTCCAGAATCAATGTCGCTTTGACGGGCGAGTACGGACCAATGTTTTTGAGATGATCGGCAGCGGAACCTCCACTTGCGTATTCCATGACGAGGAAGTCGACC
This sequence comes from Planctomyces sp., assembly GCA_002702685.1. Taxonomy (GTDB): domain Bacteria; phylum Planctomycetota; class Planctomycetia; order Planctomycetales; family Planctomycetaceae; genus Polystyrenella. Next base: position 85 of record PABD01000166.1, on the reverse strand, counting down.
CCGTCGCTCGAGGCCACCTCGTGGACAGTGAGAACATGTGGATGGTTCAATCGACCAACAGCACGCGCTTCGGAGAGAAAACGTT
>PABD01000165.1 GCA_002702685.1 Planctomyces sp. | reverse complement strand
TCTTCCTGCCGCCCCCCTTTGGTTTTGCTGTTCACATGCGCGACGATGAGATCACGCTCTTCGGGCGAAATGCTGGCGAGCGCGGAGTTCTTGACGATGACTCCCGCTTCACTTGCTAAATCAATCAGTTCTTTACTGTCCAGCCCCAGCTCTTTAGCCAAAGCGAAGATTCGAACTTTCAAAGTTCGCTCCCCTGAATAAATCAATCGGGTTTTACGTTAGTGCTTCAGACGATGAGGCGTCAGACGGTGCCGCTCGCGTGGCGAACAGGAGTGTCCGTGAATGCTTCAGTCTGATGTCGTTTTTGTGAAGGCGATGGGGACGATGATCTACCGGGAGATCTTTTCCCCTGCCGGAACAGTTGCCCCGGGGGGCAGCTGTCGGGTGTGTGATATTGGCCAGGCAGATCCGACTTCGGCGTACGCCTGGCACTTCTGATTCCGGTTTATTAATTCTGTCTTTTGTGGTTGTTGTCTTTATACCCCGGCCATCGATTGAGGGAAGCCGGGAGAATCCCTTAAATGAACTCAGTCACTCCGGTAAACTTCCCCCCCTCTTGGATTCACTGTTGATGATTGGATTCACTGTTGATGATTTCCAATCAGAGGGCGATCCGGCGACGGGGTTCGATCAGGCTTCTCTGGTTTCGGAGTCCTCCGGTGGGGTGGCATCTTCCAACTCAGCGACCGGGTCGGCTTCGACCGTTTCGGGTTGGTCGATGTCTTCTTCGGGCACATTGTCTTCGGCGGACGCGCTGGCGGCTGCCGGGTTTGAGCCAGGTACGATGTCGTTCGACGACTCAATGACCGGCTCGGTTGATTCTTCCTGTTGTTCTACAGTCTCAGCGGTTTCACCGATGGCGTGAATCGCGTCTTCTTCGGGCGAGGTCGGAATGTCCGATTCCTCGGTCGGAAGTACCGGCTCACTGGCGTCAGCTGTTTCGTCTTTTACCTCGGGCTCGCTCGCCGTCTGACGTTGAGGCGTAGAAGCACGGTAAGCGGCTGAGCCACTGTCCATATTGGCGAGACGTTCGCTTTCTTCGTCCGCGTAATCGATGATTTCGTCACATTGCTCTTCGGTCAAGCCCCCCATTTCGGCCAGCTGATCCGGTTCGATGATCGACAAGTCGTCGAAGGTGAAGAATCCCTGAGCGACGAGGTTTTCGGCCAGTTCTTCATTCACATGCGGTGCCTGCACGAAACCGGTGACGGATTCGTCCAGTTGCTGGTCGAGCATGTCCTGGGTCATGACTTGAATGTCCCAGCCAACCAGTTTGGAGGCGAGCCGGACATTCTGTCCTTTTTTACCAATGGCGAGCGAGAGCTGATCATCATGGACCAGTACGATCACCTTGCCCAGCATCGGACAGAGGATGACGTCCTGCACGTCGGCCGGTTGCAGGGCATTCGGGACGAGGACCTGCAGTGAATCATTCCAGCGGACGATATCGATTCGTTCGCCATGAAGTTCATCGACGATGCTGCGAATGCGGGCGCCCCGCATCCCCACGCAGGCGCCGACCGCGTCGACTTTGGTGTCGAAACAGCTGACGGCGACTTTCGAGCGGTAACCTGCTTCACGGGCGAGTGAACGGACTTCGATGACATTGTCGGCGATCTCGGGAATTTCGACTTCGAACAAGCGGCGAACCATCTCGCGGTGAGAGCGGGACAGAACGATCCGAACCCGGCTGCCGACCTTGCGGACTTCGAGGATCACCGCGCGAATGCGTTCGCCGTTGCGATGTTCTTCACCCGGGATCTGTTCGCTGCGGGGGAGGATGCCTTCGACTTTGCCAAGGTTCACGGTAACGGAGCGGCCACCATCGACCCGGGAAACGGTTCCCGTGACGAGTTGCCATTTCATCTCCATATATTCGTCGAACAGGGCGTCTCGTTCGGCTTCACGAATCTTTTGAATCATCACCTGTTTCGCGGTCTGAGCCGCGATGCGTCCGAGCAGGTCACCCATGACGTCCGGTTCGACTTCATCGCTGTCAATGGTCATCGTGGGATCGCCCGTGACGCGATCAATCGTCACGATGAGGTCGGAACCCTCGCCGTAATGCTTCCGCGCCGCGGACAGGATCGCCTGTTCGATTCCCTCGAACACGATGTCCGGATTGATGCCTTTGTCGCGGTGAATTGCGTCTACAATTCTCAGGATTTCCCTGCCGTTCATCCATTTCCCCTTCAGGTGAGCGAAGCTGGCTGTTTCCGGTTTCACTCACGACAGGAGCGCTCCCCTGTCGGTCCAATCGATATTGAGTTGTCACTACCTGGATTCTGCTTCCCGCAGTTCAGTCCGCCGGGAGAGCAATGCCAGAATTGTGTCTTAATCCAGTTGCTGTTTAATCTTGTGTCTTTGTCTGTCTTCCGGCCGGAAACTCTCGTGGAGACTATTCCGAACCACCGATTAGAGCTCGTGAAGAGCCCGTTTTCGTATCCTCAGTCAGTCGCTTTTCTGTTCCCACCGGGGAGAAGTCTCCCAAACTCGATTTTTCGGCAGGTACAATAAAAAAAGCGGGAATGATTCCCACTTTCACGAACGGACTCCCCATGGAGGCCATTCTCTCATAGCGCAATCCGCTACGAGGGCATGTCATCAGGTGTGGCTAAAAGCATTCACGCTAACATCGTAAATGCCTCACAGTGAACCTAACATGGCATGGTTTCCGACCTGGACGACGAAAGGGTAGATCATTCACAAAACCGGGTTGGGAGTGCGGTCACGGTACCTTCTGTCAGAAGCAGGCCGTCATTGAGCGGCCATAAATCCAACTGGGGCAACGTCTTCATTCTACCGGAGCGAGCGAATCCGAACAGGGGGGACTTCTTCCCCCAGTACATATATACGCTGTCTGCACAGAACGATCCCACAGGATCCCTTTGGGGGTGAGGTTACCGTCTGGCGGTCTGACTGTCAAGAAAATCGGAGGTACTAAATTAAATTTAAGTCCCGCTCTGCGCTCAGCTTGTTGAAATCAAGCCGTGTTCCACAGTCTCCATCCCCTGCCCTTTTTTTGAAGAGAAAACAATTCAGGCGGGGTAAGTCGCCGGTTCAGCGGTGCTGGAGGAGAAATTCTCAGCCCGCATCGACAATGATGGCACTCGCCTGACCCTGGCGGGTCACGTTGATGTTCAGTACGACCTTGTTATCTACAGGCAGAGGGCTGCCGTGGACAATATTCAGCGGCGGGTCATCGGGCGACTGGGCGGTGAAGTTGAGGGTCGGCAACACGACACCCTCGTCCAGACCGACCAGCGATCCGGCGAGTTCCAGCGAACCACAGGAGGCGCCCGGGTTTCCCCAGTAGCTCTTGAGAGAGGTGACGGGGACGGTTGAGGCGACGTCGCCAAACACATCGTGAATCGCTGCGGCTTCGTACCGGTCCGCGATGACTTCCCCAAGGCCGTGGGCGTTGATGTGGCCGATATCCGCCGGTTTGAGTCCTGCTTTCTGCAGGGCACCGGTCATCGCCCGGGCGAGGGCTTCGCGGGTGTGGCCGAGTCCCTTGTCATCGGCTACGCAGCTGGCGCCGGAACCGAGCAGGCGGCCCCAGATTTTTGCGCCGCGAGCTTTGGCGTGCGCGTCTGTTTCGAGAATGAACGATCCTCCCCCTTCCGCCAGAACCTGACCATTCCGGTCCTTGTCGAACGGACGCGACCAGGTCGCGGGGTCTCCCTCATTCTGGCCGAGATTGTCCCAGAAGAGACCGTGGATCGATTTCACCGGGTTTATGCGGGTTCCGGTGGTGCCGGCGATCATGATGTCGGCCCAGCCACGGTCGATAATGCTCATCGCCTCGCCAAGAACCAGGTTTCCGGAGGCTTCGTCGACCGTCATCGAGTTGCTCGGGCCGCGGGCATCCATGGAGATGCCGATATGGCAGGCGGGCATGTTGGGGAGGTAGCAGAGCAGCCAGAGCGGCTCCATGGCGACGAGACCTTTTTCGCCCCATTCGTCAAACTTGAAGACGGGGCCATTTTCCGATTCCTCGGTGCATTTCCAGCAGGCATCCTGCAGCACCCAGGGGGGGCTGAACATCAGGTTGGCGCCGAATTCGACACCAAACCGGGTGTGATCGATGGAGTCCAGGTCGAGCTTCGAATTCTCGACGGCCTGTAGTGCCGCGGCGACTCCAAGCTGAATTTCGCGGCACATCACTTTTACGCTTTTTTTCAGCGGTTTCAGGTATTCCTTGCGGGCATCCTGCTCGGTGAAGTTGGACACTTCGCCACCGACGTTGCCTGGAGCCGCGGAAACAGAGAGCAACTCCATCGGCTTGACGCCGCTTTTCTGTTCCTTGAGCGCGGCCGTGAAGGGCTCCAATCCGATCCCGACCGGCGAGACGATTCCAATCCCGGTGATGACAATTTGTGAATCCGTCGTTCCGTTGCTACCCATTTCGGTTTTCCAGTTAACCTGCCTCGTTCGATTCCCTTCAGATGGGGTTCCCGGACGCAGTTCCTGTTTGGAATCGGTCTCTCAATGGGGACCGGATGCGACTGCGGGTAACTTCAGCTGAAGCGACCATTGGATTGGAGGATGTTGTGAATGCGTTAAATTAGGGGCAGTCAGGCGAAAGAGGACTGAACCTGCCCGGAGATCGACTGCTGTCGAGTTTTGACCAGTATAGACAAAATGCCGGAACTGGGGGAGAGAGCCTGTCGATCACGCGACCGAGAAGCAAAATTCAATGTTCAATTCGTCGAGAGTTGGCGACTCATCCCGCAGCATATTAAATGAGACGCCGAATTCGCCCAATGGGGAAACGGGTTCCGTGCGGAGTGGCGGCCCGACTTTCAAAAGATATATTCTGTCAGATCGGATTGAAACCCACACACCTGAAGCTCGACTCATGCTTCAGGGAAATTTCCCTTCCTGTCAATGTTCTGTGGGAAGGAATCTGCCCTATATGGTTCGGCGCGGCGTCGTATCTAGCGGTTCAGCGTGATCAGTTGGTTAATCAGGGGTTCACTAACCCCCTGCTCTTTCAGGTAGATGATATTCCGCGGGTTCATGTCGATCTGGCTGCCCCGTGTCTGCGCGGCAAGGAAAATCGTATCGTCGCTCAACCCGTTGTGATGCATCGTCACCACGTCGGAGATCGTTACGGCCTGGCGTTGCAGGTCGCTCTCGTAAGCAGCCCAGAGGGCGGCGTCGCGCTCCTGCTCAAGTTCTTCATTCCGACCGAGGGCCGCACCGGCGACGGTTCCAATCGCTGCGCCGACCAGGGCTCCTTCAGGCGAATTCCCGACAATGGCCCCCGTCACTGCTCCGAGCCCGGCTCCCTTCAACGCGCCGGCATCGGTCGGCGTCATGTGCGCGCAACCGCTCAGCAGACTGAACAGCGAAAACCAGAGGACACACGAGGTTCTCGTTGGCATGGCGGGGATCCTTCCATCACGCGAGGAAATCGGGCGGGGGACTCTCTCAAATAAAGGAGCGGAGGTCAAGATGAAGCCACAAAACGGGGAGCAGATGAGGGATTTTACGTCAACGCGAATTCGCGCGACATTCATCGGGCTTTCATCAACTGTCAATTTTCGGTCGCTATGATCCGCCCCAGAAATGGACGCACTCGAAGTCTGTTTCTTCCCTGGCCGGGTTCGTCAGAGGAGCCCCATTACGGCGCTCGTACTCCCCCTCTGGCCGGTCCAAGGAAAAATTGTCCGGGTGGCTGTTCGTCACGGAGGATGGCATGATCATGACCGAGCATCGGGTTGACGAAGAGGTCGACCGTCGTATCCGCTCTATTTTCGTCAGTGATGTTCACCTGGGATGCATGCATTCCAGGGCGGACGAATTTCTCTCCTTCCTCCAATCCTATGAGCCCGAAACGCTCTACTTCGTCGGCGACCTGATCGACGGATGGAAATTGCGGAAGAAATGGTGCTGGCCCGCCACTTACAACGCAATTCTTGATCGCGTGCATGAGCTGAGTGATCTCGGCACCGAGATCTACTACACTCCCGGCAATCACGATAACTTTCTCCGCAGCTTCGGCAGGCAACTCGGCTTCGTCACCCTGTCCGATGAATTCGTCCATCTGACTCCCGATGGTCGGCGGTATCTCATCATCCACGGTGATCAGTTCGACCGTTTCGAAACCGGAGCACAGTGGCTGTCGGTTCTCGCCTCCTTTGCTTACGACGTGTTGCTCTCGGCCAACAACCTGTTCAACCGGTTGTTCCGGCAGGAAGGGGAAGCGAAGTTTGCTCTCTCCTGTGCGGTGAAGTCCAAAGTCAAACAGCTCATGCGGTTCATCAGTGACTACGAGCAACAACTGGTAGATCACGCCCGCAAACGCCGCTGCGAAGGAATCATCTGCGGCCACATTCATGCGCCCAACATGCGGGATATCGACGGCATTCGTTACTGCAATACGGGGGACTGGGTCGAGCACTGCAGCGCTCTGATCGAATATACGACCGGGGAAATGGAACTGCACTTCTTCGGTCAGGAAGCAGTCCCTATTCCCGATCCCGCTCGCGAGAATGTCGCCGCCGAGATCGTGCCGCTCCCGGCTCCCTGCGTTGCCACGGAAGTCCCCGGGCTCATGGACCGCGTATTCAAACCTCTACGGGCATTACGCAGCACCCGGACGGCATCCTGATCGGGCGCTGTAGCTGAAAAAAAACTGTGACATCCCGGTTGCGAATTTCGCCCGGTATCAGCAGAGACAAATACGGAACAGTCAAAATAGAGTCACTCCTCCCCCTCCCCACGAAGGAATCGTTCGTATGATCGCGGAACGCATCAGTCGGAAAAGTTTTGAATGGGTCCATCAGGGTAACCTGGTTTATAACACCTGCTGGGAAGATCCCCGGCTCGATCGCGAGGCGCTTGATCTCGGTCAGGACGACGAAGTTCTTGTGATTACCTCGGCGGGGTGTAACGCACTCGATTACCTGCTCGACGAACCTCACCGCGTGCATGCGGTCGATATGAATTCCAAGCAGAATGCGCTGCTGGACCTGAAAGCCTCGGCGATTCGGAATCTCGATTATGAAACGTTCTTTGAACTCTTCGGTCGCGGTCGCACTACCCGTTGGAAGGAGTTGTATCACGACGCACTCCGGGAAGACCTCACGCCGCTGAGCCAGAAATACTGGGACCGGCACGGAAAGTTTTTCTCCCCCGATGGTCGTCGATCCAGCTTCTATTTCCGCGGATCCTCGGGCATGTTCGCCTGGCTCATCAACTGTTACATCGATAAGGTCGCGCGTATCCGCCCCGATATCAACGCCCTGCTCTCCGCCACCACGATCGAAGAACAGGTGGAGATCTACCGCTCCCGGAATCTCAGCGAGATGTTGTGGAGCCGCTTTATCAAGTGGTGTATGAGGCGCGACCTGACGCTATCGATGCTGGGGGTCCCCCGTCAACAGCGGCATCAGATCGACACCGGCTATCCCGGTGGGATCGTGCAGTTTGTGATCGACCGGATCGAAACCGTCTTCACCGGACTCCCGCTGCAGGACAATTACTTCTGGCGTGTTTATCTGACCGGCCAGTATGAACACGATTGTTGCCCCGAATACTTGAAGCCCGATAACTTTGCCCGTTTGAAAGCTGGTCTCATTGATCGCGTCACGATCAATACCAACACGGTCGAAGGTTTCCTGCAACAACATCAGGGGACGATCTCCCGGTTCGTACTGCTCGATCACATGGACTGGATGGCCGGGGCTCAACCGAAACTGCTGCAGCGCGAATGGGAAGCCATTCTTGCCCGGGCCGCGGACACGACGCGTATCCTGTGGAGAAGTGCTGGCATGCAGGTCGATTTTATCGATCCGTTGCGGGTTGCATATCGAGGGGCGGAAACAGTTGTTGGTGATCTGCTTCGTTATCACTCCGACCTCGCGACCGAACTCCATGAACGGGATCGCGTCAATACGTACGGCAGCTTCTACATCGCTGATGTCGTTGCCTGATCGGGATGAAGCCAAAGGAGGTTCGGATGAGCTATGTAACAGCCCGCTGGAACGATGCCAAAATCCTCTGGCACCTGATGGTTTCGCGCATCGATGGCGAGACGCACGCCGACCGGTTGAATTCGTTCTACGAAGGACAGGCCGCTGGTTACGATCAGTTTCGCCGCCGGTTGCTGCACGGTCGCCGCGAGTTGTTCGACAACCTGGATGTCCCGGCAGATGGTACCTGGGTCGACCTCGGTGCGGGGACAGGTGAAAACGCGGAGCTGTGGGGGGGGCGGATTCATCAACTGCGAAAGGGGTATCTCGTCGATCTCTGCGAACCCCTGCTCGATGTCTCGCGCCAGCGCATCCGGGCAAATGGCTGGTCGAATGTTGAAGCGGTTTGCGCCGATGCGACCACGTATGTCCCCAGCGAGGGAGAAGTCGATCTCGTCACCTTCTCTTATTCCCTCACGATGATTCCCGACTGGATCAGCGCGGTCAATCAGGCATGGAAACTCCTGAGACCGGGCGGAACGCTCGGCATCGTCGATTTCTACGTTTCGCGTAAATACCCCGGCGAGGGACTGAAGCGGCACAGCTGGTTCCAACAGAACATCTGGCCGGTCTGGTTCGCGAACGACAACGTCTACCTGAACCGGGATCATCTGCCGTACCTGCTCGATCGCTTCGAGTTAGTTCATCTTGCTGAGAATGAAGGGTCGATCCCGTATGTGCCGTTCGTCAAAGTTCCGTATTACCGGTTGATTGCGCGTAAGCCGGTGAGGTAAGGGGCCGGGACATTGGTGGAGTTATTCCGCATCCCGGTTCCATTGGGTAATGAGTGTTCTGCATGCGTCTTCCGAGCGAGCCAGTCCATCAACCCATTGCCACCAATCATCCTCTTCATAGCCGAATTGGAGTTCGCTCAGCGGGATGCCTTCATCCAGTTGGTCGAGTACTGAGTCACGGTAGAACTCCCAGGCTAACAACTTGCGGTGGGAGAATACGAAAACCAATTTGTATCCGCTCCAGCACAAGTTGATCGGGCCAAGAACGCGAATGCGATCCGAGACAAGCGATCTCCTCTCGCCATCGACTTGAAGCAATAGATCGTCGGGCGCAGCATAAACAGCAAAGAAGCGATCCTTTCTCACCAGAAAAAATCCGCGACAATTGTTCGGTGGGTAAGTGCCTGGGCAGTCATGAATGGCGTAATCATCGTGAAGCGTTATCTCCGCAAACCGTCGGGGTTCGTTCCAGGATCTGAGATAGATTTGTTCCTGTCGATTGGTTGCGCTGTTCACCGATTGATTTCGCCTTCTTTTCAACGGTCTGCGGCACCAGGAGTGCGAAGTACACCTTCGAAGCGTTCAGGCGATGCGAATGTAGGGTAGCGGTCGCCGGGCGGAACGCCGATTATACCCCCGATTGGATTTATTGCGAAGGATGTACGGTTAACTCTATTTCGTACGTTCCATCACGGTAATATGAAATCTGATACTTGCATCGCTCATCTTCGAATGATAAGCCTGTCACCCACGGGGCATCAATTTCGGTCACTGCCTTGTCAGCTGATGTTGACTCATAGTCTATCCCAAACCATTTATCGAGAACTTGAGCGTCGCCAACGTTACCCTTCAACTCATACCAGTTTCGAAGTTTATTTGATCGCGTCCAATAAATCGGGCCTTCTTGTGGAAAGCTTTTAAACTTTGAGCCAATTGGCACAACGTCGCTTAATTCGGAAATTGTGTCAGCACTTCCCGTAACCGGCGACGCAAGATACCAGACGATGGCCATCCACACACATGTTCCAATGAGCAGGAACCACAGAAAAAGGTTTCCCGGAAATCTGCGTTTCGCAAACCAATAAGAAGTCACAGCGTTTCCCCTATCGCTCCGATGTAATCTTCACCATTATCAGAAGCGTGTATGTAGATCGGGTAATCTGCGCCTAAAGGCGTGCCAACTGCCCAAACAAGTGAATCAGCTAAGTGGAGAAAATGATGCCAGGCTTCGGCCTGACGCAGTACAAACGCAATCTGCTCATCCGTAAGCCGTAACTTTTTCATGGCCATCATCTCCGCGAAACGATGGCCAGATTGTACCCGACTTTTTCACATTTTGAATGGATCAGTTTTCGAGTAGCACGTCAGGCTGAGGTGCCCGGAAGAATATATCCAACTCTCGGAGTCGATCCTATTTAATCCGTCCGAGAAACTGCCTTTCCCCGCGATGACCGATTGGGCCTTCGATGTACCCTTTTCTCCACGCATTGATTCTCTGCTTGCTCTGGACTTCGTGTTCTGATGCTTTGGCTGGGACGCTGCGCGTGTCGGTTAAGAATGAGACGGGTGATGTGGTTCCCTTTCGCATCCATCTGAAAAACGACAAGGGGGAAGTCGTCAAGCATTCGGGGTTGCCCTTCCATCACGATCATTTCGTCGTCCCCGGTGAACTGGATCAGGATCTTCCAGGCGGCATGTATACATACGAAATTGAAAAAGGCCCCGAGTTCGAGCAAATCAGCGGCGCCGTCACACTTCCGGAAACGGGGGCGAAGACCGTTGAGGTCGTGATTAGACGACTCGCGAACATGAACGACCGTGGCTGGTACAGTGGCGACCTGCACGTTCATCGTCCGCTGGACGATATCCCGCTGCTTGTGCGCGCCGAGGAACTGAATGTCGCTCCCGTCATCTCCTGGTGGAATCAGAAGAATGTCTGGCGCGAGCGCGAGATTCCTTTGACGTTAACCCGGCCGCTGGAGGATAGCCCTGTCCCGCAGTGGATCAATGTGATGGCGGGGGAAGATGAACGCGAGGGGGGCGCCCTGCTCTACTTCGGTTTGGATCAACCGCTCGGAATCGCCGCCGAAACACGCGAGTTTCCTTCGTCGATCATGTATCTGCGTAAGGCCGTGCGACAGAATCCCAATGTGCATATCGATATCGAAAAGCCGTTCTGGTGGGATGTACCGGCCTGGGTGACGACTGGCGAGATCGATACCATCGGCCTCGCCAATAATCACATGTGCCGGTCCGGTATGTACGAGTCGGAAGCGTGGGGTTTCCCTCGCGACACAGCCGAACTTCCGCCACCCAACGGGAACGGTTACTGGACGCAGCACCTCTACTACCACCTGCTCAATTGCGGCTTTCGAATTCCCCCCTCCGCCGGTTCGGCGTCCGGTGTCCTCCCCAATCCGGTCGGGTACAACAGGGTGTATGTGAACATTGAGGGAGAGTTCACCTGGGAGAAGTGGTGGGATGGCCTTCGCGCGGGAAGGTCGTTCGTGACGAATGGCCCGCTGCTGGAACTACGGGCGAACGATCAGTTGCCGGGATCGGTCTTCCGAGCGGAGGAACCTCAAAGAATCACGCTGAGCGGGACCGTCATTTCCCGCGACCCGCTCGAAGCAATCGAGGTGATCCACGACGGCAAAGTGCTGAAGACAATTACTCCACCAACCGACAGCTTTGATTTGCCGGAGACGGAAATCATCTTGAAGGAGAGTGGCTGGTTTCTCGTCCGCGCGAGGGTCCAGAACGAGCGCACGTTCCGGTTCGCGAGCACCGCGCCGTTCTATGCGGAGATCGGCGATCAGCCCCGATATATCAGCCGGGCCTCGGTCGCGTTTTTTCAGGACTGGCTGGAACAGCGAATCGCCCGCATCCGGAACCGCGTCAGCAAGGAAAAACAGCTCCAGGCGATCCTCCCGGAGTTCGAAGCCGCCCGGAAATTCTGGGAACAACGCCACCGGGAAGCAACAGCGGACTGAGTCCCGCACCGCGCATAGAAAAACCCTCTCCCAGGGAGAGGGTCTTCGATCAAGCGGAGAGAGGGGGATTCGAACCCCCGGTCCCCGTTAAGGGACACAGCATTTCCAGTGCTGCACAATCGGCCACTCTGCCATCTCTCCGGAGCGGTTTAACCGCGGGTTTCAGGTGTTCTACAGCGCGGGATGCCTGTTCACAAGTGTCTGGTCGCCTCCGGCTGGGCTCTTCTCCATATTTTCTCGGCATCCTGTTGGGTAGAGTCGATTATTTCGGGCAGGTTCAGGCGGATTTTCCTTCCGTCGGGAAAAGGAAGGTGTCTTTTTCTTGTCAGACCGAGCGAATTTCCGATAAATTACGCATCCACCCGCTGGATCCCGTGTCCACTGGTGGGGGCCGGTCGAAATCAGACGGGCCAGACAGTAACACGGGCGATTAGCTCAGTTGGCTAGAGCGCTTCGTTTACACCGAAGATGTCGGGGGTTCGAGTCCCTCATCGCCCACTTGAAATAATCCTGAAGCGTCCTGATCAGGGGCTATTGTCCCCTTCGGGCAGGAGTGGAACCGCCGTGAGCGGGTCTCAGGATCGGTTTCAAATGGAATTCACTGACGAAGGCATTTTACGTACAGCGTAAGATGCCTTTTGTCATTTACGGTGCCCTGGTTAAGACCGGGTGAACTTTTCGGTGGGAGGCGGATGGGTGATGGAGTATCTCTTCCTGGCGATTGCCATCATCGCCGAGGTCATCGGCACGACGGCCCTGACCGCGTCCCAGCGGATGACGAAACCGGGACCGGCTTTTATCGTCGTCGTGGCGTATTGTGTGGCGTTCTATTTTCTGTCGCTTACGCTCGGCAAAATCCCGACTGGCGTTGCCTACGCTATCTGGTCCGCGTGTGGGATCGTGCTGATCTCGCTCCTGGGGTACTTTTTTTTCAAACAGACCCTCGACACCCCTGCCCTGGTGGGAATGACCTTAATTATCGCCGGGGTCGTTGTGATCAACGTCTTTTCGACGAGCGTGCCGCATTGAGCGGGGATTCCGCGGTTTACTAAGAGTCATTTTTCGCGGATTTGTGCTGAATAGAATTTCGTCACTGTCGCATGAGCACTGGCGATGATGATTCCCGACCGGGGTTGGCCGCGCCAGAGGTCAAGGTCATCGTAGGGTTCCCACAGATCTTGTTCGCTGCCACTCCAGTCGAGGAGTTTTGCTTCGTTCATGCTGACGGTAATTTTGTATTCAGGTTCCGTTGCGTCGACAACAAAGTGAAGGCTTACGCGTTCATTCCTGCCGAAGTTTAGGGGCTTTCCATTTGCAAAGGTGCTGAAACCCATGTGTTTTTTCTGGGGAGAGAATTTTCCGGGAGGAGAACCTGCGCTCCCCGGCACATGTTTGATTTGAAACCAGTCAGGGGCCCAGAAGCTGAACTGCCCACGTGTTTCTCCAACTGGTAGCGAAACAGCGATTCCTGGGTATTGACCATGCCGCAGGATTTCAAACTCGCATTCGAATTCGTATGACCGTCCCGAAGAGTCAAGCTTGAGTGCCGCATGCGGCGCGGCACTCGCATCAGCCATGAAGGCATTTTCACTTCGATACCAACTCCCCGAAACCTTGTCTGTTTGCAAACTCGCATTCGCGAAGAGATCAGTCCACGGCTTTTCGATGGGTATCAAGTTCGGACGTGCTTCTTCATTCTTTACATCGACATCGCTTCGTATCGTGCGTTCAATCGTTTCGCTGACTTCAGCGGCGGCATCGGCTGAATCAGATTCGACGGTGGCCCAGGGGAGCAGCATAGAACTGCCGAAGGCGAGTATGAAGCAGGTTGTCAGTACCGCCATGATACCTGCGAACTCGCGGGCGATTCCTGGTTCTTCACCCACGACACGGCGATAGAGAGAACGCTTCGCCGGAGATGAGGACGTCTGAACCGGAGGGTCAGGTGGGACGGATGAGGATGTCAGTAGTCGTTTTCTCGCCCGGACCAGTTTGCGCCGATAGGCGGTACGCATCTCCGGATTCAGCAGGCAGATGGTGGCTTCGTCGACCTCATAAGAAAGTCGTGCGGCCCACTGTTCGTGTTCGCCCCCACGGAAAGAGTTGATGACCGATTTCTGTTTCCGAGCCGCGATTTCGATTGTCTCTCGATCTGACACCGTGGGAGAAAGGCCAAGCAAGTCGAAATAAGTGGGCGGCCGTTTTTCCAAAGGAATGCCCAGCCACTTTCCGTATGGATCAAATTGGTCTGAACTGATTGGTTCACCACCCATTTCAGCATTTCCGGGAACGCGTTGTACGAGAAACTAATTTGAAGTTGTTCAGAAGTGATGATATCTCAGCAGGGCCGGGCAAGAATGTCAATCGCGAGTGAACCCACAATCTCGAATGTTGTCTTTTGAGCATAAGGAAAAACGCTGTTCGAAAGAGGATGTCGATGTCACCACACATTGAGGAACTATGCAATCGAGTCGAACAGATTCTCGATGCCGGGGGCGACGAGGCCGCGATTCCGTTGCTGCGGCAGATCGCGGAATCGGGCGATGCGTGGGGGCAGTATATGCTGGGGCTTGCGTATCACTACGGGAACGGTGTGCGGCGATCCCGGGTACAAGCGGAGAAGTGGTACCGAACCGCGGCGGCGCAGTCGTATGACAGTGCGCTTCTCAATTTGGGTCTGCTTTATGCGACTTCCCGACCACCCCGGTATGACCAGGCGTTTCAGAACTTTCAACGCGCCGCCCGGTCAGGAAATCGTAACGCGATGTATAACCTCGGGATGTATTATGAACTCGGTCGACATGTCAAAGTCAATCTGCGGACGAGTTTCAAATGGTATCTCAGAGCGGCTGAACTGGGAGATGGTGACGCACAATGTTTTGTTGGCTATTGCTATCATGAAGGACGTGGCGTAAGGAGGGACGACGAATTGGCGGTACACTGGTACCGAAAGTCGGCCCGCCGGCAGAACAGTGCCGCTTGCTTCAACCTGGGGCGATGTTACCTTGAAGGCGACGGCGTCCGGCAGAATACGCGCCTCGCGAGGAGGTGGTTCCGCAAAGCAATTAAATTGGGGAACGAGCGAGCGGTGAAACCGCTTGAAACGTGATTCGGACCGGGCGGTGGGATCAATCCATAATCTTGCCGAGTTCAACCGTCTCCCCGCCCTGAGGCGTCACGAGGGCCTTCAGGATTTTGGGATCGATTTTTTCGCCGAACCATTGAACGCTGCCATCCGCCATCGTGAAAAATGCGCCCCCCTCGTGATAGGACGAAAACCAACCGGGGGAATGATGTGGCTCTGATCCGGGGAGATTAATTCCGACAGGCTGCATGTCGACGTTGATGTCGCGCGGCTCGGTCCAGGGAATCTGGAGGCCAGCGGCTTCACCGAGAAGGATTGTGGTGGACGTTCCGTCTGTGAATTCCTCACCCGGCAACGGTTCTGCTTGATGAATCGTTCCCAACCCTGTCACCATGGCGTAGCTCGAATGCTGTTTGCTTTCTGACGGCCCGATACGAAGATCGGTCGGGCAAGTGAAGACCGAGGGCTTTTTATCAAGCAGCGGTCTGTTCACCGCGTCATTCCAGGGAAGGCCGCGATCGTATTCGGGAGGCAGGACGTTCAGCCGGTCGGCGAATTCTACCCGCCAACTCACGAGGGTGCCGTCGTCCTTCTGAAAGACTGCCGGAGGGAAATGTCCTTCCGACTGATGGTAGTCGTCGAATGCGGTTGCGAGACTCTTCAGGTGGTCCCGGCAATTGGAGCGTCCCGCGACTTCGTTCGCCCCGGCAAACATGGGCCAGTTACTGATACAGAAGAGGAGCATCGGCAACACTACGAGGGCGATCATGGGGAGTGGATTGCGATAATATCGTTCGAGCAATCGCCCGAGGAGCGCGACGGGGATCATCAGAATAAACGGAAGAAATGAAAGCCCGGAGAACGAGAGGAGGATAGCGGTGATCCAGCGAGACCGCCGCGTTGGTTCCGTTTCGTACTGCTCGCCCTTCCGCCGCAACAGCCCGACGCCCCAAATCAGAAATGGCAGCATCAGGATTGAATTGAGACCGAGGGCCAGCCACATCCGGAACTGATGGTCCGGGGGAGGAAAATCGTAGGCCATGTTAAACGGCTCCAGTGATCGTCGACAGGAGAACTCGATTGTTCTCTTGTAGCGATACGAGAGCGGTCATGTAAACGTCGGAGCGGTCGAGGCCCGGTGGGAATGTCGAAGCCACAGTCATGGACGTCGCTACGCTGGACAGCGATTCGTCTTACGGGATCAACATCAGCGCCGCGTGTGTGGCATTCGTTTCATTCAGGCTGTCGAGAACGAAGTTGATCTCGGACTGGATTGCCTGTACGTCGGGGATCTCTTTGTTGCGGATCGCTTCGCGGAGACGCGTGAAGTAAGCGAGTGCCTTGTTTTTCTCGTGCCAGTTGGTTGCTGTTTTCGTCGAGGTGATGCCGAACTCTTCGAGGTTGTCTTCCAGCAGGTCGCGGAGGTAGTCATCCATGCCCGCCTCCGAGAGGTCGGCGAATTCATCCAGTGACGGGAGGGAGCTTTGCCGCAACTCACGGTTGATCGGGGCCGCCCTGCGGCAGAGGGTCTCAAGTGCGTTCAGCAGTAATTCTTCGGAGTGTTCGTTCTTCAGCTTCAAACGGTAAGCCAGGCTCATGGAGCAAAGTCTC
>PABD01000164.1 GCA_002702685.1 Planctomyces sp. | reverse complement strand
TCCGCCGGGGATTATTACAAAATGAGCATCGGGGGCGCCTACCTGATGGGCTGGAAGTCGCTTCCCCCGTTAAAAAATATCATTAAGAACCGCATGCGGACGCGAGTGCTTCGAAAAATTGAAGAACTGAATATCAGTGGCATGTAATTATCCTGTTTGCACGGGTGCTCTGATTTGCCGTATTTCAGAATGAGGGCAAAAGAAATTGAAAACCACGTTTTCCACAGACGAATTATGGTCTTCCGTTCTCGCCGTCCCGCCATTGGCGCGGACAGCGGGGGGCGATTTTGCGCGAGACGAGAACCGGAAGATCATGCAGTACCTGGAAGCGGGGGGGATCAGCACCCTGCTCTACGGAGGGAACGCGGTTCTCTATCACATCGCGCTCAGTGAATACGCACAACTCCTCGCGATGCTATCGGAGCTCGCCGCCGCCGACACGCTGGTCATTCCGTCCGCGGGACCTAGCTACGGCATGCTGCTCGATCAGGCAGATATTCTCCGGGACTTTGACTTTCCCACGATGATGATCCTGCCGACCACCGACGTGGCGACGAAACAGGGAGTCGGCCGCGCTGTCCGGCATTTCGTGGAACGGCTCGGCAAACCGGCGGTGCTGTACATCAAGAATGAAGCCTACATTGATGTTGAAACGGTCAAAGAACTGGTCGACGATGGTTTGATCTCGTTCATCAAGTACGCCATTGTGCGCGAACAGACGAACGACGATCCTTACCTTCGCGACCTCGCCGAGGAAGTCGACCCGGCGATGATCGTGAGCGGTATCGGCGAACAACCGGCGATCTGTCATCTGCGTGACTTCGGACTGGCAAGTTATACATCGGGCTGCGTGTGTGTCGCCCCCTACCTTTCGATGAAGATGTTGCGCGCACTCCGCGCGAAGGATTATGAGTCCGCTGAGGAAATTCGCCAGCAGTTCGAGTCTTTAGAGGGCCTCCGAAATTCGATCAACCCGATTCGCGTGCTGCATCGGGCCGTGTCGCTGGCCGGGATCGGGGAAACCGGGCCCATCACGCCCTTACTCAGCGATGTGCATGACCGGGACCTTCCGCGCATCGAAGCCGCGGCGCTCGCGCTGAAGGACCTGGAACTTTCCACCCGACCGGCGCTCAAGTGATTTCACGAGAACAACATCTCATTAGACTGCGCAGGAATCTGTATGCTGATAGGGTACGTGAGCGATGAATATTACATGGCGCTCGCTGATGTATTGATCGAATTCCGGCGGCTGGATAAGACCTGCGCTATCGTGCGTTCATCTCCGCGCGGCGCAATCGAAGCCAATCTCGCTCCGGGTGATTATGAGGTCGTACTCGTGAAACCGGGATTCGGTTCCAAACGTGTGACGATGATGGTCGATGCGAGCTCACCTTACCATTTCCGTCTCTTGTCCGATCGCCTGCTGGGATACGCCTGGCCGCGCGCGATTCGATCCAGGGAGAAGTCAGAATTCAAAGTGCATGCGGTCGAACCGTATCGGCTCAGTCTGTGGCGGTATGGCTATGAGCGCGAGTTCGTCAAGCTGCTCGGCTGGTTCGACGAGCATGCGGCGCGGGCCGTGATGCAGATCACGCCCGATGGGGACTATACGCAGACCGGGGTGAAATGGAACACCGTGGGATACGGCAGTACCCACCACACGCAACTTGTCACGGGGCCGGAAAGTTCGGGACTCTACTACTTTCACGCGAAGACCGAGTCGGGTCGCGAGTTCTTTTCGTTCCCGCTGGTGGTCGCGCCTGGGAAACCGCAGGCGAAAGTCGCCGTCCTGGCATCGACTAACACCTGGCTGGCGTATAACAACTTCGGTGGGCGCAGCAATTATATCAATTCGACCGAGTTACCGGCGGTTCCCTCCATCAATGTCCGGCAGGACTTGATTCGATATACCAAGGCCGGTTCATTCAACACGTGGGGTTTTCAAGACAACGAATATCGTCCGCTCAGTTTTGAACGACCTGAACCTGGCAACTGCGTCGGCGAGCACGAGGAAGTCACCGACCCGATTCCCGGCCGGCTGCAAAGCAGCCTCGCGCCGGCCGAATGGCGCTTGCTCGGTTGGCTCGAACGCGAGGGATTCGCGTACGACTACTATGCGGAGAACCAGTTGCATGATGGAACGCTCGATCTTGATGCGTATGAAGTTCTCATCATCAGCGTACACCCTGAATACTGGTCGCGGGAGATGTTTGCGAAAGTCGAGGACTGGGTTCATGGTCGCGGAGGAAAGTTGATGTACCTCGGCGGCAATGGACTCAACTGTGAAGTCGAGTTCCTCGAAAACGATCGTCTGCGATTCAAAACCTTTCTACGCCCCGCATCCGGTGGCGAGCTCGGCATGCCCGACCCGGCTGAGCCCTCCCGTTACTGCGAAAGCCGGATGCACCGGACTTATCGCTCGGAGGCAAGTTTGCTCGGTGTGGTCTGTACCGCTTCCGGCATCATGACGGCCGCCCCTTATAAGGTGATCGATCCGGACCACTGGATCTTCGCCGGCACTGGGCTGTCGAAAGGCGATGAATTCGGCCAGGAAAGCCTGCACGAGCGTATTCACGGCGGAGCGTCGGGTCACGAAACGGACAAAATGAGCCCGCACTCGCCTCCCGGAACGCGGTTGCTGGCCAAGGGGACCAATCCCGACGAAGGTGGGGGCGAAATCTGTTATTACGAAACAGAATCCCACGGAGCCGTTTTCTCTGCCGGTTCCATCTGTTACGTGGCGTCGCTGCTGGTCGATCCTGCGCTGTCGCGGATTACGGCGAACGTGCTCAACCGGTTTCTCAAGAATTCCTGATTGCCGGTTCCACCCATCGGGAAATTGCAATTGAGGTCCAGGGTGGCTTCGGACTAAGATTCCGCTTTCGCAACACCTCCTGTTATTCGCCCTCAAGCCGGTTTGGTTATGGAAGACGAACAGTACCCGGAAAATCTGGATGCTGCTGCTGACGAGGGTTCCGTCGACTTCGACGAACCGCTCGACATCGAGCAGTTGGATCAGATGCTGGGACGCGTCCTCGACCAGACCGAGGGGCTTGCCTGGGATCTTGAACCAGTCTCGATTCCCATGAACGCGGAGGACTCCGATGAATCCGGCGCATCGGAACTTGATGCTCCCGAGGAAGAAGGCTCATCGGGCAAGTCCACCAATGCGGCCCCCAGACTCACGCCGCGAGAAATCATCGAGGCCGCGATTTTTGTGGGGGGAGCCAAGCTGACGCTTCGGGCCCTGCGAAAGCTGCTTAACGACGACTTCGATGCGGACTATGTCGAAAACTGCATCCTGGAATTGAACGAGCTGTACGAGTCCGAGGAGCGTCCCTATCTCATTCAAACGAGCGAACAGGGATACAAGCTGCACCTGATACCCGAATTCGAATCGGTGCGACGGAAGGTCTACGGGTACGGGCCGCGGGAAGTGAAGTTGTCACAGGATGCGCTGGAGATTCTCGCGTTGGTGGCGTATCACCAACCCATTTCCCGCGCGGATGTCGATCGTCTGGCAAAACGCAAAGCGTCGGGGACGCTCAATCAACTGCTGCGTCGGGAACTCATTTCGCTGCATCGCGATCCGGAAACGCGCGACGTGACCTACCGCACGGAATCGAGGTTTCTCGAGATCTTCGGTCTCGCCAATCTCGACGATCTCCCTCGCCCGGAACATCTGCTGTTCAAGTAAAAGCAGGGTAACGCGAAATTACATCGCCCGCAGCAACGCCGCGACGCTCTGACCGATGTGCGTGCGGTTTACCGTAAGTGCCACGGGAGCTTTCGCCTTGTGCGGTTCGCCATGAATGACGTTCAGACGGCAGCCTGGGTCGGGGTTCCGGTAGTTCAGCGTTTGCGGGACATTTCCGTAATGCAGCGCGAGGATGCTGCCCGCCAGTTCCACGGCACCACTACCGGCGTCGAAGTTGCCGAAATAGCTTTTGAGTGCTGTAACGGGAATTTTGACGGTGTCGTCACTGAAGAGCCGATGATACGCGCGGGCTTCGACGAGGTCGTCCTGCAGCGTGCTTTTTCCGTGCGCATTGATGTGGCCGATTTCACGGGGACTGATGCCGGCTTTATGAATCGACTGCTTGACGGCCTGAACGATTCCCATACCCGGGCCACCGCTCATTTCTTCATTGCCATCGCATCCGGCACCCACTGCGAGCACTTCGGCATAGATTTCCGCTCCACGTTTCCGCGCGTGTTCATAATCTTCCACAACGAAGACAGCGGCCCCTTCACCGACGACGGTGCCGGTCCGGTTGGCGTCGAACGGACGACAGGCGGATTTAGGATCCTGATCTCCTCGTGCGAGGAGTTCGAACAGGCTGAGTTTGGTAATGTCGACCGGATGGACGTTCGAGCTGCATGCACCGACGATCATACAATCGGCCGCGCCGCGCTGAATGGTGTAAATCGCCTCGTTCAGAGCCAGGAGCGCCGAGGACTCGCGCGAGGTGATGGTGTTATTAGGCCCGCGGGCGTTGTGCTCAATCGAAACGTGACAGGCTGCCATGTTCGGCAACTGTTTGAGCAGCCAGAGGGGAAACATTTTCCCCATTCCCCCTTCGCCCCAGCGCGTCATCTGGAATTCTTCATCCTGCATGCAGCTGAGGGCTGCATCGGAGAGATCGTTGGGAGAAGTCGAAATACGCCCGGCCCCGAACACAACCCCCAAGCGGTCCGGTTCGATGCCATTCGTCTTGAGTCCCGAGTCCTTCATCGCCAGCGACGCGGCGGCCACGCCGAGTTGAATGTCGCGCGACATCGTCTTCAGGAATTTGTTATGACGGATGAACTCCTCGGGATGGAAGTTCTTGACCTCAGCGGCGAGGTTCGTGGGCAGGTCGGTATACGGCAAGGCCGTGATGCGGTCGATTCCCGACGCACCGACCAGCAGATTATTCCAGAATTGATCACGTCCGATCCCGATCGGTGAAACGACACCGACTCCCGTGATTACGAAACGTTGTTGATGCTTCCCAGCCACCATTTTTTAATTCCAGCTATTTATGCCGTTGGAAGGGACTCGACAATTAAATCGGACCTCCATCCAGTGGCAGTTTGGTGAGTATGAATCCTTCACTCTCGTGCGAAAGGTTCGATTCGTTCCCCTTGAATCGAATCCTTCCGAAATCTCAAATCGTGTGAGTTGTTCTCCGCGGCGGACGCAGGTCCGGTCCGCGTTGGTATTGTGAAATTCAGTCATCTTCTGCTCGCTTTTCGCCTGCAGGCGAAAAGCAAGTTGTTCAGGAATTGCCCGAAGGAATGATCGGGGATGACCTTCCCGTCATTCTACGAATTCCCTGAAATCCCGTAAGACGAATCCAGGTCTAGAGGTAACGCGAAATTTAGCGGGACTCAGTTCCCATAAAGTCCCTCAATTATCGCAATTGGTTACCAGGTTTTCCCTTATCTCCTGTGTTATTCGTGAACAGGCACTTATTATTTGACCATTTTGCCCATTTTTAAAACAGGTTCAGCGTTTCCGTTTTTCGCTCCTTATCAATATCGGAACTTTGCGGAGACCGCCTTTTTTCGCAACTGGTTTTCCCGACTCGATTCCCCTGATATTCGGCCAGAAGAACCGAACAGGAAACTTACATCCCCTGTTGCACCATCATGCGAGATTGCGGACATGCTTTGCTCGCTCACAATCGCACTAAATGGAATCAGGGCAAAGGAGTTACCTTAGAGAAATTACAGCGGGTATGCTGCAAATTGTCAAGCGAACCCGTGTGATCGCGTGTTCACTCTAAGGGCGTCTTTGGCTATCATTATATCCAAAATGCCAGAGATTCATGGGGCTCCGCGAGCCCTTCGCGCGGGTTTCTCAGGATTGAGGATGTATTCCTGAAGGGATTCCCAGCGCAGCCCGGCAGGATCAGTTCCATTCAGCCAGCTTCCGTTCGGCCTGATTCAGAAACCCAGCCAGCACCACCTGCTCCTTTTCAGAGGCCTCTGCCAGGCACGACTTGAGCAGGTGCCACGCTTTTCCAGTCTTCCCAGCGTGAAAAGCCACAATCCCCAGATCACGCCGGTTGGCGTAGTCGGCGGGCTCCAGACTGTAGAGACGCTGTTGAACCTTGAACGAGGCTTCCCAGTTCTGCTCTTGAGCGTACATCGCTTTGAGATTATTCAGCAAGCGGGTCACGACATCGCGTGGCCGCGCCGGACGGAGGTAGGGTTCCAGCTCCTCGAAGGCGAAATTTGTCCGCTTCGAAAGAAATATCAGGCAGTCCTCCCGGCTCATGACTTCGCCGCCGGCAAACGGA
This sequence comes from Planctomyces sp., assembly GCA_002702685.1. Classification (GTDB taxonomy): domain Bacteria; phylum Planctomycetota; class Planctomycetia; order Planctomycetales; family Planctomycetaceae; genus Polystyrenella. The sequence goes on along the minus strand of PABD01000164.1, from coordinate 8,289 downwards.
TCGATGTACAGAGGTTCGTCACCGTCCATGTGCCCGAGCAGAAAATGCATCGGAGCCGCGACACCATGCAGGTTAATTCCGACCTGTTCCGCCACCGCCTGATACAGGATCGACATGACGATCGGCAAACCGTGTCGCTGTTCGATCACTTTGTGCAAATAACTTCCGTCCACCGACTGAAAGCTCTGCACACTACCGCGCAGCTCATGCCGATTGCCGAGGCAATTGGCAATCCGCTGGAGACGCGTCAGGTCACCATCAGATGATTTCATCTCCACAGCGAGTTCTCGGCCCCGCTGATCGATCCAAGCGAGCGTCTCAGTGAAATTGAGCTCCGGGTAGGCATCGCGACTTAATTCCAGGTTCACCACCGCGAGGTCGACGTCCGACCGACGCTCCAGGAGTTTTGAAAACTCCCGGTCATCCTCATAAGTGACGAGTCGACGCATGGGGTGCCTTTAGCAGGATAAAATCGCGAGGGACGCGGGAGACAGAAACTGAATTCACCGTTTGTTTGCGGTAGATTTGAATCTTAACAGGCGACAAAAATGCTGACAATTGCAGCTCTGTGAAGGCAATATGCCTGCTCAGCGAAATTGCGAAAGGGGTTGCCCCGCGGCAGGCTGGACCTGAGCCTCCCGTATACGGATTTGCGTAATGGTATTCGCCAGGGCGAGCGCGTGCGCGTGTTGACTATCGAGCGCCAGCGCCTGAGTGACCGCCGCCTCGGCCATCTGCCAGTCGCCCACCTGGTAGTTCGCGTAAGCGACCCGGAACCAGTCGTCCGCCTCCTTCGAGGGCCGTTGATGTTGAGCGACATCGTACGCTCCCACGGCATCCTGCCAGCGTTTCATCCGGGCATAAGCATCCCCCAGCTTCCAGTACGCATCCGCTTTGACGTCCGGGGAAGCGAAGTTACAGTCGCAGATGTTTCGCAAAATAGGGGCGGCGCGTTCGGGATGTCCATGCTTCAGTTCCAGTTCCGCCAGATTGATCCGGGCCGGAACATCGTCCGGACTGGCCGTCAGAATCCGGTGATACGTCGCCATCGCCGTGGCCTCATCGTTTTCTTCGAGGGCGATCTGCGCGCGCAGCGAGAGGCCGGCGATGTGAGCGGGATCGATCTGCAGCGTCCGGTCGAGGCTTTCGCGCGCGGCGGTGATTTCGCCTTGCTCGTACATCAGCTTGCCGAGCTGATACTGGGTTTCAGGGTCATCTGGGGATTTTTCCGCAGCCTGTTTCAGGTGCTGGATCGCTTCCGGAATCCGCCCATCACTGATCAGCAGTTCACCCAACTTCCGGTGGATATCCCCATCGCTCGGATTGACCTCGATCGCTTTTTCGTACAGTTCTTCCGCGTGTGCGTAATCGTGATTCGTGTAGGCCGATTCCGCCTTCGCCGTCAGCAGATGCGCCTGGTCGATCGGGTTCAGCATGGAATGCCGCATCCAACTGCACCCAGTTGCGAACGGTAACATGATCAACAAGCTGTGGAGGATCAGGAATTTCGCGGCAGAAAGCATCTTCGCCATCGGCTCGGCAAGCGGAGCATCCCCACCAGTGCGACGCAGAGCAGCATCAGGTCGGCTCTGCGGCATGGACGGAATCTCCGGAAAAACGGGCGAGGAACAAGATAGATCTGTGGGACAACGAAGCGCGGCGGGATGGTAGCAGAAATGCATTCCTTCCAAAAGACCGATTTCCTCGCCTTGTCCTCACCTAACCTGTGAGCTTACAGATGGTTAGGCAGCTCCATTATCCTGCGCAGAATCGCGTTCAGACGCTCGACGACCCGAGAATCGCGCATTAATCGGCTTTCACCGCCAGTCAATCGATTCACCCAGCTGAGACCGTTGAGCAGTGTCCCACTGCGATACAGCACCAACAGCGACCGGTGTTCGTTTTCCGAGAGTGGTCGCTTTTCCTCGTAGGCACTGATGGACAACTGCCAGTTTCGATCGCCGGGCGCGAGCAGACTGCCGAGGAACCGCGACAGGTCACTGGCGACGGTGTCGGTTTTCGTAGCGGTGGGATCGATGATCCCCGTAACTTCGTTCTCGACCAGTAGAATATGGTCATGCCAGACATCCCGGAGACAGGGCTGGAGCGGGACATGCCAGTTCAGCGCCGCGTGGGTCTGCTGTTTGACTTCCCGTTCCATGCGATCGTAGAAGCCGAGGTAGGAGTGCACCCACTGTGCGACTTCGGGTTCCAGTCCAGCCGCGTTCTTGAGGATGGCGACACGACGTTCCGGCGGCCAGGATTCCATGATTGCGAATCGATGTTGATGCGCGGGCGCGGGACCGTATCCACCGGTTTGAAACCAGTCCATTTCCTTCCCCACTGCCCGGAATGTCGCCGCATGGAGGTGCCATTCCGCGAGGGCGTGCATGGCATTTCGGATTTTGGCAGGCGTGGCGTCATCGACGAGACTCGCCGCCCCTGGTAACCAGGGCTCGCAATGCCACCGGGAGCCCGCGTACTCGACGAGGGTTCCACCGAAGCCATCCGCAACGGGCCAAGGGACAGCCACCGTGGTGACGCCGGATTGTCGGAGGTGGCCGAGAAGTCGATGAAGTCCGCGGATCCGCTCACTCGGAAGCGACTCGCCGGGCCAACGCCGGAGCGCCACCGGTCCCCTGTTTGTCTCCAGTCGATAGACGATAGCCCCACTGAACCCCTCATGGACAGATACGTCCTCCGTTTCGAGCGAGGTGACGTTCAGCTCGAATCGCTGCAGAATTTGCTGTAGTTCCGGCTTGAGGAAGGGCATGGGGTAGTCCGCAAATTCAGGTTTGGATCAGGAATGCACTGAGGGGAGGCGGCGGGGAATAACGGAGGGGCGGCAAGCCCGATGCTGCTATTCTCTATCGGAGAAAGTGGAAATTACACCGATGAGGTTGATTTTCACGGTTGAAGCTGGTTTGCTGGTAGATGAGAATATCGTGGGGTATTACTCGGCTGTCATCGGCAATCGCTGCCATGACGACGCCTGTTCATCGGCCTGATCCCTCCTCACCCCACGGAAGACCTCGCTATGTCCATCGCGAGGGGTAATTGCTGTTCGCCCTCGGAGCACATTGGCTCGAATCATTTTTGATCGAGAGGCGCGGTTTTCCAATGGCCTGTTTACGTTGATCCAAACCGGGAGTCAACGGAATGTTCAATTCTCAGGGATACACCAAGGATACGCTATGTTTAAACGTCTCTTCCGTCGCTCAGTGATTTCTACGGGATTGATTGGCATGCTCGCGGCAGGGATGGCGACTCCCTCTCAGGCGTGCTGCTTTTTTAATCTATTCCACGGCTGGGGACACACCAGTTATTACGGTGGGCCGTCCTACGGTTACTATCAGCCCAGTCCGATGTATGCCGCGCCTTCAGGATGCAACTCCTGTGGATACGGGCCTGTCATGTACGGTGGCGGTTGCGCTACTGGAAATTGCGGTGTCGGTGCTTGCGGCACCGAGTCGGTAACCTATGAGAGCCCGTCGACAGGCGAAACGAAAAAGGAACCCGTCGCTCCGGAAGAGATGGAGCCGATTCGCTCTCGAAATGAAAACAACACTCCCCCGAATACATACAGCCCTCCCCCTGAACCCGGGCTTCCGAGTGGAGAATCCGATTGGGAAGAAACCGACGACTTCCGTCGCAACGATATCCTCGGCGAAGATGAACCGCTTCCCAATCCGGGAAGTAATAATTCTCCTGGCTTGGGCATCGATCCCCTTCCCGAGACCGAAGAGACTTTCAACCCGAATCTGGACGGTACAGAGCCGGCGGTAGAGCCGATGCCGCCGCTGGATGAATCAACACCCGCTCCGGCCGATCAGCCGAACAACCGACTCTTTGATGACAACCCGTTCGGCACTTCAACCACGCCCAACACTGACTCAGAAACCGAACGTCGCGTCGGTCGCCCCGAAGGTCCGGCCCCCGCGGAAACCGAGAGCACGATTCCGGCCGAAGAAGCACCCGATGAGGAGACAGAAGCGACCGACGAAAGTCCTGCCGGTGCGCCGCTCCCGATGCCGGAAGAAATCGAATCGGAAACCGATGAACTTCCCAGTGAGGATGTCGCTCCCGAGAATCCGGCTTCTCTGGAGAACCTCCGTCCGACCGGCCTCGACAGTCGCATCAGCCTGAACGCCCCCGTGCGGACGCGTTCGGGTAAAGCGACTTCGTCGCGGGTGAACATCCCGGAAGTGGTGCGGAAACCATCACCGCAGAAAACGCTGACGAAAAATGGTAACAAACCGCAACGGCTGGTCAGCCGCTGAATCGCGGTTGCGACCCCTGAGTACAGAAACGCGAAGGCGAACCCCGGTTCCCTTCGCGTTTTTTTGTTTGCTGAATGAGCGCGGCCCCGCACCTCCCGGACAGATTTCATGAATTTTGAATTTCCGGCGCGCTCTCCGTTGCCTGCGGGCGCACAGATTGCCATGATGACGCCGTTTGGAGCGGCCACAGAGCGCCTCACTCCCTCTTCACAGACAAGTTTTCGCCCACCGGGCAGGACGTAAATCGCAGATGACCTCGGAAATCGAATCTCGCTTACAACTCGCACTGCAACTTGCCGAAGAAGCCCAGGAATTCATCCTTCAGCACTATCAGAACAAGTCGCTGGAAGTCGAACTCAAGGGGGACTCCTCACCCGTGACGATCGCCGACCGAGGCGCGGAAGAGTTGATTCGTAAACGTCTCGCCGAAGTGCATCCGGGCGATGGCGTCGTCGGTGAAGAATTCGACGACAAGGAATCGGACAACGGCTACAAATGGATCCTCGATCCGATTGATGGCACCAAGTCCTTCGTGCACGGGATTCCGCTGTTCGGTACGTTGATCGGCATCGAGAAAGAGGGAGAGATGGTCGCCGGCCTCTGCCGGTTCCCCGGACTCGACGACGTCGTGTACGCGCACAACGGTGGCGGAGCCTGGTGGAAGAAAGGTGCAAATGCGCCCGAACGCTGTCACGTCTCCACCAAATCGAAGCTGAGCGAATCTCTCGTCTGCATCACCGATATCAAGTTGTGGGATACGAAAGGGATTCGCGATCTGCTGTCGGAATTCGGTGCGAAGGCGAGACTGCTGCGCAACTGGGGCGATTGCTACGGCCATGCGATGGTGGCGACGGGGCGTGCGGAAGTCATTCTGGAACCCGAAATGAACCCGTGGGACGCCTCTCCCTTTCTGCCGATTCTGCGCGAAGCTGGCGGTCATTACCTCAACTGGGATGGCGAGGAAACGATCTATGGCTCCAACGGCATCTCCGTCAATGCCGCACTTAAGGATGAGATCATTTCGATGATCAAAGACCATCAATCCTGAGTGAATCTCGCCGCAGAGCAAATGCTGTAAGTTCCACACTCTGCAGGTGATAGCGATTATGTCGCGTGCGTGGCAATATTTCGCGCGACTTTTTTGCATTCTTTATGAAAAACTTTGAGGCTGCAATAGAAGTCTCAAAGTGGACTTTCGGGCGCGCTGCTAATCGAGCACTCGGCTCAAGCTCAAGAGAAGGGTTGATGTCGACCCGATAACCACTATACTCGCTTACCAAGTAACTTAACTGTCTAGGGCTTCAATTGTAAGCAGCTCGAGAATCAACCATTGGGGTTGGTTTCTGTGATTCGCCGAGAGCCTCGCTCGACGTAATTCAAGAATGGACGAGTCTGACAAGCAAGAGTTGACACCTCGCGAACTTATTTTGCGTGAACCGACCCCGCAGGATGCTGCGTGGATTTGGCGTCTGGTTCGCGAAACGGGTGTCCTCGATCATAATTCTTCCTATCTGTATCTACTGCTCTGCCGTGACTTCAGTAAGTCATGCATCGTAGCAGTAGATGGCTTACGTGTAGTCGGGTTTATTTCCGGTTATCGTCTTCCCGAATCTCCTTCGACGTTATTCGTCTGGCAGGTTGGTGTGAGCCAATCCGCGCGACGTCGTGGGATTGCCTCCCGCATGCTCACGGCGCTGATCGCCAACTGTCAGAAGCACGCGGAACTTGAATTCATGGAAGCGACAGTCACAGCTGACAACCAGGCATCCCGTCGGCTTTTTAAAAAATACGCCGAGCAGCATGGTCTGGATTTAGTAGAAGAAACGGGATTTACCGAGGCCGATTTCGGCTTTGGTGACCATGCCGCTGAGCCTCGGCTCCGCATCGGTCCGCTGAACCAGCGCGTAACTGTTCCCTGATGCCTCATCTCCGGTCTTTCCGTTCTATTTTTGTGAGCGGGAATTCTTCATACCGCGCAAGGATGGGAATACACACCGCACGTCGACGTTGATGCGACCGCCGCAATTGCCCTGGAGCCAATATACAAGCATTTTTACTCCTGTTAACAGAGAGCAATTTTCCACATGGATATTTTTGAAGCGTTCGAAAGTAATGTTCGAGGCTACTGTCGTATGTTCCCCGCTGTTTTCAAGACGGCCAAAGATCACCTGTTGATCGATGAACACGACAATCGCTACATCGACTTCTTCGCCGGCGCTGGTGCCCTCAACTACGGGCACAATCCGGAACCACTGAAGTCGAAACTGATCGAATATCTTTCGCAGGATGGAGTCACCCACGCGCTCGATATGTCAACGAGCGCGAAACGCGAATTGCTTAAGACCTTCAACAACGTCATTCTTGAACCGCGGGGACTGAATTACAAAATCATGTTCCCCGGTCCGACTGGTACCAACTCGGTCGAAGCCGCGCTGAAGCTTGCCCGGAAAATCACCGGTCGACACAACGTGGTTTCGTTTACGAACGGGTTCCATGGAATGACGTTGGGATCACTCGCGCTGACGGGCAACGGTGGCAAACGTGCGGGGGCCGGCGTGCCGCTGCATAATGTCACGCACATGCCCTTCTGCAATTACCTTGGAAGTGAAGCCGATACGATCGGCACACTTGAGCGGTACATTGAAGATTCCAGCAGTGGTATGGATCTTCCCGCCGCCTTTATCCTCGAATCGGTTCAGGCAGAAGGTGGTGTGAATGTCGCTACCAAACAGTGGCTTGAGGATCTCTTCAAGCTGGCGCGGAAGTACGACATCCTCGTCATCATGGACGACATCCAGGTCGGCTGTGGCCGCACCGGCCCGTTCTTCAGTTTTGAAGCGTTCGGCCTCGAACCCGATATCATCTGTCTGTCGAAATCGCTGTCAGGTTATGGTCTCCCCATGGCGCTGACATTGATGAAACCGGAACACGATATCTTCGAACCGGGCGAACACAACGGTACGTTCCGTGGACACAACGCTGCGTTCGTTACAGCGACGGCCGCGATCAAGGAATACTGGGAAGACGACTCGCTGTCGAAGAAGGTCAACCGGCATTCCAAGATCATCCGCGACGTCCTCCTCGACATCGCTGCTGATTTCGACGCCGACGTCGAGGTCCGTGGCCGCGGTATGATTCAGGGGATTCACTTCGAAGATCCGAAAATTGCGTCCGGCATTTCCCAAGAAGCTTATAAGCGAGGACTCATCATCGAGACCTCGGGACCAAGCGATGAAGTCGTGAAACTGCTGCCGCCGCTGACGATCTGCGAATCGGCCCTGCAGGAAGGGCTTGAGATTCTCAAAGAAAGCTCTCGCGCGGTGCTGGAGTCACCCACACTCGTTTGATCCGCTGATGACACCTGAAGCCGCCGCGCCCATCGCGTGGCGGCTTTGTTTTTCTCACACTGAAATATCTCCCGACATCATAGAAATACAAGAATCCAAATCATGATTGTTCGTTCTCTCTCGGAACTCGTTAATACTGATCGCGAAACCAAAGGGGAAACCTGGTCCAGTCGGCGCCTGCTGCTGAAAAAAGATGGCATGGGCTTCTCGCTCCACGACACATTGATTCACGCTGGCACGACGACGGAAATGCATTACAAGAACCATCTCGAAGCCGTTTACTGCATCGAGGGACGTGGTATCCTCAAGGACCTGACGAACAATCTGGAATACGAGATTAAAGCGGATACGATGTACGCGCTCAGCGGAAATGAACATCATATTCTTGTCGCTGAAGAAACGATGCGGATGATCTGCGTCTTCAACCCGCCGGTCGTCGGTCCGGAAACTCATGGCGCGGATCTCGCTTACCCGCTGTTGACCGAAGAAGAATAGTCGCCGGGCGGATATACAACCTCAGTCGGCGAGACCGTAGCGGACGATGCACCAGAGTGCCTGCAGGCCATCTTTCCAGCCGATCTTTTTTCCCTGCTCGTATGTCCGCCCCGAATAGCTGATCGACATTTCGTAGACTCGATATCGCCGCCGCGCTATCTTGGCGG
>PABD01000163.1 GCA_002702685.1 Planctomyces sp. | reverse complement strand
CGCGTGCTGATGCTGACGACCGGTTTCCTCGGTTGGAGCACCCTCGGTCAGTCGGACTGGTTTATCGTTTTGGCCGACAAGATCATCGACTACACCACGGGGGGGAGCAGTCAGAATCACAATTTCCTCGCGGGGGAAGCCGTCGTACTGAACCTCCCCGCCGAAGGAGCGGAAGCCACCTACCTGCTGCGGCAACCCGATCTGAAACAACTCCCGTTGGAAGTCGGCCCGGATAACAGGTTGCTGCTCATTCGCCGTTCAGAAGAACTCGGGCACTACCAGGTGATCGAAAAGAGCCAGCCCGCCGATCCGTTCTTTCAATACAGCCTCAACGTCGACGCCGCTGAAAGTATTCTCGAACCAGTCACGAAAGAAGAACTCGACAGCCTGCTGGGGGAGGAACGTTATCAGGTCTCCCGTTCCATCGACGAACTAACCCGTCAGGTCGGCATCGGGCGTATCGGACAGGAAATGTTCCCGATTGTGCTGGGCCTGCTTTTCGCTTTCTTCTGGGGCGAACACTTCATTGCGAACCGTTTTTACGATCACGAACAGACACCGCTCGTTTAATCTTCACGCCGACATCGCACAGGAACGATAAATGTCGATTACCTTTGAACCAGTCTGGAATCTCCCGATCGCGGTGATCATCATGATCGCCACGATCGTCCTGGTTCTGTGGACATATCCTCCCCGCATCCGGCATCACTCTCCGTTCACACGACGATTCCTGCTGGCTGTTCGCCTGGCAGCGGTGCTCGTTCTCAGCATCGCAATGTTCCGTCCCGCGATCACCCTCGATAGAGACGAGGACGATCAACCGGGCGAATTGATCGTCCTCGCAGACGCCTCCAAGAGCATGAGTATCGAAGATGGCGCCGGTTCCCTCTCACGGCGGCAGTTACTGCTTGATGCGATCACGACAATTCGTGATCACGTGAAAGATCAGGAGAAGCTGCAACTCAAAACATATAACTTCGCGGTCGAACCGGAATCGGCGGAAGAACTCACGGCTGACCAGACTTCCGGGGAGCAGACCTCTCTCGGCGCGACATTGCGGTGGCTCAATAAAGAAGCCACGCAGCGCGACATTCGTTCGATTCTGCTGTTGAGCGACGGCGCGCAACGGGCCGTTCCCCCGTATGACATCGATCCCGTCGCCGAAGCCATGCAACTGGGGGCGAGTCAGCAACGGGTGAATACGATCCCTTTCGGTTCCACCGGTTTCGCAGATAATGTTTCCGACCTCGCGATCCAGGATGTGCAGGTTTCCGAAGTCGGGTACGAGAAAAAAGTGGTCCCAGTCCGGGTCCGAATCCGCGCTGTCGGCGCCGCCGGCAAACAGGTTCGCGTGAGAATGCTGGTCGAGAATCGTCGCGGCGTCAAACTGGGCGAAGCCGGAGAAATGTCACCCGCGACCGCCCAACAGGGGGCCACGCCATTCACCGACGTCACCATCAGTGAGGATACGCAGAACGTCACCGCCGAGATCAGTTGGTTTCCGGAAACCCCGGGGGAATACAAACTGGCTTTCGAAGCCGAGCCTCTCGATGGTGAAATTCAGACGAACAACAATATCAAACATTCCATGATCACGATCCTCAAAGGAGGCGTCCGCGTCGCGTACATCGACCGTCCCCGCGAGGAAGGTCCCGCGATCCGCACCGTCGGCACGGCGGAAAAGGTTCAGATCGATACCTATTCAGTCATCATGGGAAAACTGATCCAGCGAGCGAATCTCCCTCCAACCCTGTTCGAACCCGGCCAGTACGACGTCTACATCCTCGGTGAAGTCCCCGCTGATCTGATCGGCAAAGAGGCGCTTCAGAAACTGCGCGAGCGGGTCGACGAAGGCGCGGGCCTCATGATGATCGGGGGCCTGCGCAGTTTCGGCGGCGGGGGTTACGCCGCCACGCCGCTCGAAGAAATTCTGCCGGTGCTGATGGCTCCGTCCCAGCGGCAAACGCCTCCCAATCTCAGCACCAAAGATCAACTGATCGGCGATGTCAAAATGCGCCCTACCGAGGCGGGACAATTTCACTATCTGATGCAACTGGGCAGCGACAACATGTCGACCTGGCTGGAACTCCCTCCTCTCAACGGCGCGAACAAACTCGAGACGAAAAACAACTTCGCTGAAGTCCTGGCCGTAGATGAGCAGAACAATCCGCTGCTGATCAGCCAGGATTATGGCGCCGGTCGCGTGCTCGCCTTCGCCGGCGACAGCACCTGGCTCTGGCTGCTCGGCGGACACGCGGAGGAAGCGCAACGATTCTGGCAACAACTTGTGCTCTGGCTCGCCCACAAAGAAGAAGATACCGACCAGCCGGTCTGGGTCCGGGCGACACCGCGCATTCTCTCCGCGGGACAGAAAGCCTCGTTCCAATTCGGCGCGAGAGACGAAAACGGCAAACCGATCACCGAGAATGTCGAATTCAAAGTTCAGGTAAAACGTCCCAACGGAGAGATGGTCGCGATCCCGCCGCGTCAACAGGGGAATCGCTTCGTGGCGGACTTCGACAACACGACCGAAGCGGGTGACTACTGGGTGCAGGTGCAGGCGCTCCGTAACGGGCGACCAGTGGGATACAGTGCCTGGGGCCGATTCCAGGTCGAGCAGATCGATCTCGAACTCGACAACCCCGCCGCCGACCCGGGAACATTACAACAGATCGCGTCCGCGACAGGCGGGGCATTCGTCGAACCCGAAGAACTCAAGAACTTCCTCGAACGTCTCGACCGCATCCATGAAGAAACCGACGAACTGGAACTGGTCCGGTTATGGGACAACTGGTGGTTCCTGACCCTGTTTATCGCACTGATGACGGTGGAATGGACGACACGTAAAATCAAAGGTCTCGTCTGAACCGCGTACTGGGAAACACTACGTTTTCGACGGAACATAACGGTTCTCCCGGTCATTTCTGCGAGGAAGTTCAGGAAAAACGGGAAACCCCCGCGACCCCGGAAAATTCAGGAAACATTGGCCCCATTGAGGTCGTCTAAATAGAATAGAACTGACGCCTCAGCGACGACCTGTGAACAGCCGGTCATCTGTTGTGGCAACCGTTCCCTTCAACCCGTTCTGGATCAATATGGCTACCACCTCCAAATCCGAATCTCAGCAATATGTCGACTTCGATGAATACGTCGATTTCCAGTTGCAGAAGATCCGTAAAGAGGTCCGCGGACACGATCTGCTGCTGTCGACCCTGACTCTCTGCACGCTCCTGTGCGGGTACCTGCTGCTCTTTGCCGTGTTCGACCAGTGGATCATTCCGGGTGGATTCTCTTATCCGATGCGGATCGTCCTGCTTTGCGGATTCGTCGGGGGTGTCGGCGCGTGGCTCTGGTTCCGCATCTGGCGTCCTTACCGCCAGCAGGTACACGCGCTGTACGCCGCGCGAATGATCGAGAACGCCGTCCCCGATCTTAAAAGCCGACTCTTCAACCTGATCGATTTCCGAACAGCCGGCCGAAAACCGAATGCCAGCATTCAACGGGCGATGGAAAAACAGGCGGCACTGAAACTGTCGAAAGCGAACCTCGAAGACGCGATCGATGGACGTCCTGTCGTGCGTATCTCGTATGCGCTGCTGGCCGTGCTGGTCGTGTTCCTGGTCTACATCATCTTCAGCCCGAAGAACGTCTTTCCCAGTATCTGGCGGGCTCTCTTCCCCACCGCGGATGTCGCCGTGGCGACGAAGACCCGCATCAAGTCCGTCAACCCCGGCGACGCCACCGTCTACGAATACTCGGACCTGCCCGTCTCGGTCGTCATCTCCGGTGATCAACCGGAAGAACTCACCCTGCTCTATTCGACGCTCGACCAGACGTACGTGGATGAACCGATCAAACTTCGTCGCGTCGAAAATACCTTTCCGACCTATGAAGGTCGTATCGTCGGCCAGAATGGGGAAGGGATCCGGCAGGATTTTGTCTACCACATTGAAGCGGGAGACGTGAAGTCCGAAGAGTATCAAGTGACCGTCATTGCGCCACCGCAGGCGACGCTCGATACGGTGCATCTCCAATACCCCGACTACATGCAGTTGAACGACAGCACGCAGGCGAACGGGCACATCGACTCATGGGAAGGAACCATTGCTCGGATCGAAGCCCATACTAATGTCGAAGTCGCGACTGCGGAGATCATTTTCGCTGATGACGACCGGTTTCAGACGACCGCCGAAAGGCATACTCTCAAGGTGGAAGGAGACGGAACCCGGCTGACCGGAACGTGGAAACTTTCGCTCCGCACGGATGGCAGCCATCCCCGGTTCTACCGCATCGCCGTAAAGACGGCTGAGGGCGCGACCAACCGAAATCCGATGACATACCGATACCAGGTGAATCCGGACGAAGCCCCGGTGGTCCGGCTCTATGATCCTTCTGAAGATATTGAGCGTCCGGCCAACGTGACCGTTCCCCTCATGTTCAAAGCCTTCGACCCGGACTTCAAGCTGAGTCGTGTCCGGTTGTATGTGCAGAAAGAGGGGGAAGAGATCTTCCGCGAAACAATTCTCGATCAACCGGAACAGGGAATTGAAGGGCAGTACATGCTCAAGCTGCGCGATCTCGCGCTCAGCCCGGGGCATGTCATCAACTACTACCTCGAAGCCGAAGACAATAAGCAGCCCGTCCACAATAAAACGCAGACGGGAAGCCTGAAGATCACCATCGTCGATCGGATCCCCGAACGGGAGGCCGAGAAACGGCTGAACGAAGAGAAACAACAGCAGCGCGAACTACGCGATCAACTCGAACAGCAGGAGCAACAACAGCAGCAGGAGGGCGACCAGCAGCAACAGGGCGATCCGCAACAGGGTGATCCGCAGCAAGGCGACCCTCAGAAAGGTCAACAACAACAGCAGGGCGAACAGCAACAGGGAAATCCGCAGGAGGGTGGTCAGCAGCAACCGGGCGCCGGTCAATCCAACCCAGGTGAAGAAGGAACTCCCGACGAAGGTACTCCAGAAGGAAAAGCGGAACCGGGAGGCAAACCGGGCCAGGGAGAAACCGATCCCAACGCCGCCCCTGAAAATGACCCTCAGAAACCGGGTGAAAAAGCCGAGCAGAACCCGATGGGTGAGAATGATCCCGCAGGACCTCAATCGCCCGAGAATAATCCCGGCGCGAAGCCGTCACCTGATGGAAAACAACAACCTGGACAGCAGCCGGACGGTCAACAACCGAATGAGAAACAGCAACCGAACTCCAAACAGGATCCGGCCGGCAATTCAAAACAACAGCAAGGCGAACGATCACAGGAAGAGCGGAGTGAACAACAGCCGGGCAGCGAAGAGTCGCTCAACCCCGAGAGTGATGTCGATCAGGCCGAAGCGATGAAGCGGTTGCTCGACCACTTCAAGGATGAAAACCCGGACCAGCAGCAGGAGCAGTCGCAGCGCGAACAACAGCAGCAAGAGCAGCAGAACAAACCGGGCGAAAAGCAACCGGCCGAGCAGCAACCGGGTGAAAAACAATCGCGTGAGGAGTCTCGTCCGGAGAGCGCGGAAGACAAAACCTCGAAAGAGAACGCGCCGGGTGAACAACAGCCCGAAACACAGGAAAATTCCGAACCCCGCCAGAACCCGAACGAACAGCAGAAACCGGGCGAAGAAAAGTCCCCCGGCGGTGAAGCGAATTCGGACAAACAGGATCCGACATCCCCCGAGAAACAATCTTCCCCCTCCGCTGACCCGGATAAACAGGGCGAGCAGGCACGAAAAGAATCCGGCGGACAAAAGTCCCCGGAAGGAGAGTCGAAAGAATCCGCACAGAAACAGGAAGCGGGTCAGAAAGCCGGTCAAAGCGAGCAATCGGGCGAACAGAGTAAGACCGAAGAGCAAAAAGGTGGCGAAAAAGGTTCTTCGCAACAGGAACAGTCCGCGTCCGACCCTGGACAACAGTCAGACATGAATTCCACTCAGCAGGACTCCGGGCGACAGGATCAGAATCAACAGAACCCACAACAGCAGCAAAATTCGCAGCAACAGGACCCGCAGCAACAGTCTCAGCAGGAGAATGCCTCGCAATCGAAGCAGCAAAAAGGGAAGCAGCAACAGTCGGCGGGAGACAAGAATTCCAAGGAGCAAAAATCCGCTGAGAGAAATCCTGCCGAACGGCAGCCGGGTGACCAGAATCCTCTTGATCAAACTGAGGATCCTTCGCAGGGTGAACCTCAGTCTGAGAACAAACAGGATGAATTAAACAACGACAGCGCGAAGGATCCGGCTCCGCAGAATGCCGATCAGGACCCGAACGCGAAACAGTCGCAGAAAGATCCGCGCGGAGAACAGCAGGAGAAAAAGGCGTCGGAGGATGCCGGCGCGGAACGTCAGGCGGAAAAGCAATCCGATCCGGTGAAGTCTGAAAAACAATCCGGCGAACAGCAACAGAATCAGGAGCCCAACCAGCAGCAGCCACAAGGCCAACAGCAAAAGCAGGGGCAGCAGCAACAAGAGGGTCAACAACAACAGCAAGGTCAACAACAACAGCCGGGTCAGCAACAGCAGCCGGGTCAGGAACAAAGCCAGCAAAGCCAGGGGAACCAGAGTCCGACCGGGCAGCGGCAGAACAGTGAGACCACCGCCGAATCATCCGGTCCCGGTGAGGGGATGGCTAATTCCGGTACGAGTGGCAGTGGCACCGAAGGCTCTTCCACCGAAACGGCGAAAGAAGCCGATGCGGAACATGCGCGCGAAGCGGCGGAACTGATTCTCAAGAAACTCGACGACCAGATCAAACGGGGCGAAGTCGATCAGGAATTGCTGGAGCAACTCGGTTGGAACGAAGATCAGTTGCAGCAGTTCACCGAACGACTCAAACAGCAACTCTCTCAACCCGAACCGGAGACGCCGCAGGAGCGGGTGCGTCAGACGCAATTCCAGGAAATGCTGAAGTCGCTCAATCTGCAGAACAATCCGCGGACGCGTTCCGGGGCGGGACGGCAAAAGTTCGATCAGTCCGGCATCAACATTCAGCGGACGCCGGTCCCCGAGCAGTATCGCTCGCGCTTTGAGCAGTTCAACCGCAGCCAGTCGAAGTACAAGAAACCCGACACGAGCCGCTGATTTCTGCGTTCCCGTATACCCCCTGGCTTAGAACGCGGGGGCTTTGGCTCGGGGCGACTTTTTCTTCCTCGGCGTTGATCCGCTGTCGCTGGATGAGCTGCTGGTCGCTTCCGGTTCCGTCGGCTCGCGCGAGACTTCCAGCGACTGCAGCGATTTGGCAATAGCCAGCTTCAATTCCTGCGACTCTTTGGAGTTCATGCCGGCGGCGGGCAGGAAGAAGACAAACACGACCGACCGGCCATCTTCTGCATACGCATCGATTTGAATGTCGATACCTTTGGCCCCGAAACCGTCCATCGCAATGCCCGGCGGAAATCGCTTTTCGTCATAATCGAGCGATCGCGCATAGAGATCGCGTGCGGGGTACGACTCCTGTCGCCAGGCATTGCTGTCTTCGACGCGGAGATCGGTCGCGAGTGTCTGGTAAACGATATCCTGGAAGGAAGGGCCTTCGGCTGATCCCAATCCGTTCTGCACCAGCACGTACATTCTCGCCGTGAAGTCGGTTCCACCGTCCGACGAGTTCACTTTAAAATTCCTTTTCCACATCCCGGCGATACCGGGGAGTGTCCCCTGGTAGAACCCGGGAATGTTCGTCGGTTGTCTCTCATCGACACCTTCAGCGATGACATTCCCTTCGTCGTCGGTTTCCACTTCCGGACCGGAGACATTTCGGAACCCCGCCGGCGGACGCAATTTGATGCCGCGGAATTCACCACGTCCCTTCCATTCCCGGTCGAGAACAGCTTCGGTCTCATTGATGTACGCGTAGTAGTTCGCGGTCTCATTCAAGCGACGTTCGTATGTCGATGAGCCACAACCGACGAGCAGCCCGAGAACAGCAAATAACATCAGAGATCGCAGCATAGCGCACCGGTTTGTTTGAGAATAACGTGAGAGGGACAGGTTGAATCCAGCGTTCCGAAATGCGAAACAGGAGTCCACCTGATTATAAACGGAGAAATCCGGCGGGATAAACACCTCACTCGCGAAATCGGCGGTCAGATTCCGAATTCATCTTCGATTTTGCGGATCCAGTCGGGTTGTCCACCTGTCTTCTTCTCTTCATGTCGCTTTTTCAATTTGTCGGCTTCCGGAATGTCACCGAATTCTTCCAGCCACATTTCGACTTCCTCTTCCGGGACTGCACCGGAAGGTCCCCCTGCAGGCGGATGTCGCATGACGCCCTCGCGGATGACTTCGCGGCCTTCGAGCCAGGTGACAAAGTCCTCGCTGTCGATCGCGTTTCCCTTCCGCTTCCGCACGGCCTTGTGGAGACGATGATCGCTGGAAATCACTTCAATCTGCCGCGGGGCCGAATGCGAGAGGATCAATTCCTCGATCAGGGTGTCGGCATCTTTATTCGACGCGGCAAACAGAATCGTCATTCCCTGGTGATGTTCTTCGCTGTCGTTCTTATGCCCCGCCGACTGGGCATCAAAGACAAGCGTCGCGGACTGAAGTTCGGGCGGAGTGAGATGGGCCGTGAGCCAGTTGATGAAGCGCAGCCGACTTTTTTCGAGTTCGCCGGGGCCGTAACGACTGCGGGCCATTCCGGCGGCATGCATCAGGTTATACCCGTCAATCAGCCGGTAGGTTTTGGCCATCGTGCTTCCTGTGGGGGACGTAAATCAATCAAGATGTCGCGACTGTCCGTTGACAACCACTGTTTTGATTTTACCGCGCATCTCCCAGCCGGCGAAAGGACTGTTTTTACTCTGCGTCTTGAACCGCTTGACGTCGACCGTCCATTGTTCCTCCGGATGGAAGAGGGTCACATCCGCATCGGCACCTGTGCGGAAGGTCCCTTTATTCGCCAGTTTCAGAATTCGCGCCGGACCGGTTGTCAGCTTGTCGATCAACTGCATCCACGTCAGGTGCCCCGGTTCGATCAACGTCCTGATGCAGAGGGAAAGCGCCGTCTCCAGCCCCACGATACCAAAGGGTGCCAGGTCGACTTCCACATTCTTCTTCT
>PABD01000162.1 GCA_002702685.1 Planctomyces sp. | reverse complement strand
GTCGGGGCGGCTCGACGTGCTGCCGATGCCCGAGCATCCTTATGATGTCCTCGCGCAACAGATCGTCGCGGAAGTGGCCGCGGAGGAATGGGATACCGATGAACTGTTCGAGTTGTGTCGTCGGGCATATCCGTATCGCAACCTCCCTCGGAAAGAATATGACCGGACGATCGAATACCTGAGCGAAGGGGTTTCGCAGAACAGCGTTCGCAACTTACGGTTTCTGCATCACGACCAGGTGCAGAAGCGGGTCCGCGCCCGGAAGTCCGCCCGCATTTCGGCAACGAGCAACGGCGGCGCGATTCCCGAAGTCGCCTCGTATCGCGTCGTGCTCGAACCCGAAAAGACGGTCGTCGGCACTCTCGACGAAGAGTTCGCCGTCGAAAGTAGCCGGGGGGATGTGTTCCTCCTCGGGAACAACTCCTGGCGAATTCAACATGTGCGCGGGTCGGATGTCACCGTTGCCGATGCCCACGGCGCTCCGCCAACCATTCCCTTCTGGCAGGGAGAAGCGCCGGGCCGCACGTTTGAACTTTCCGAAGAAGTATCGCTGCTGCGTGAAGAACTGGAGCGAAGACTCAAACGCGACGATGACGAAACCACAACGAAGTGGCTGGCCGAAGAGACGCACTGTGCGGAAGTGGTTGCCGCGCAGGCGGTCGAATACTGCCGGGCCCAACTGGAAGCGATTGGTCTTTTACCCACGCAGAAACAGATCATCTTCGAACGCTTCTTCGACGAATCGGGCGGGATGCAACTCGTCGTGCATGCTCCCTTCGGCGGTGGTATCAACCGCGCGTGGGGCTTCTCCATGCGGAAACGCTTCTGTCGGTCGTTCGACTTCGAACTGCAGGCGACGGCCGATGACGATGGCTGGATTCTCTCCCTCGGACCGCAGCACAGCTTTCCCATCGAGAGCCTCTTTCCGATGCTCACGTCGAACAATGCCCGCGGCCTGCTTGAGCAAGCGGTGCTTACCGTGCCGATGTATCAGGTCCGCTGGCGCTGGAACGTCACCCGCGCCCTATTGGTTACCAAGTTTCAGAACGGAAAAAAGGTGCCGCCCGCACTGCAACGATTTCGCGCGGACGACCTGTTGACGGCGGTCTTCCCGAAACTGACCGGTTGCCAGGAAGAGCATACCGGCGACCACGAAGTCCCCGATCATCCGCTCGCCAAACAGACGATGGAAGATTGTGTGACGGAGATCATCGATATCGAGGGGCTCGAACGGACATTGCGCATGGTCGAGTCGGGAGAAATTACGCTCATTGCCCGTGACACGCGTGAGCCATCTCCATTCAGCTATGGTCTGCTTAACTCCAATCCGTATACATTCCTCGATGGTGGCGAAGTCCAGGAACGCCGCACGCGCACGGTCAGCACGCGGCGCGGTCTGCTGGTGGAATCGGTCAGCGACCTCGCGCACCTCGATCCGGAAGCGATTGCACAGGTGCGGACGGAAGCGGAACCGCTGGTGCGAAGCGCCGACGAGCTGCATGATCTGCTGATGGTGCGGATCGCCTTACCGCTCAGCGAAGCGCGGGAATGGTCCCGGTTCTACGATCAACTCAAACAGGAAAAACGCGCGGCGACGACCGTGCTTCCTAACGGCGACGAGGCCTGGGTCGCGACCGAACGTGTCCCGCTCTTTTGCAAAATCTTTCCCGATGCCGTGCCCGAGCCCGCGTGGCCTGTTCCCGAATCGATCCGGACCGACTGGGAGTCGGTGGAGGCAAAAATCATTTATGTGCGCGGTCTGATGGATGTCTGCGGCCCGATCACGGCGACGGAGCTTGCCGGTCGTCTCTCGTTGGAAGTCGAACAGACGAAGCTGCTGCTCGAAGCACTCGAAGGGGAAGGGACGATTCTCCGTGGCCGGTTTACCTTTGGCTCCTACAAGCCTGAGGAAGACAGTGAAGAGGCGAGCCACGACGAAACAACAATACGCGGCGAATCCAGTGAAGATGAAGTTCCAGCGGAAGAAACGGTCACCGCGAACGTCGAGCGCGAGCTCGAATGGTGTCACCGCCGATTGCTCTCGCGTATCCATCGCCTGACGATCGCCGGATTGCGACAGCAGATCGAACCGGTCGATGTGCCGACGTTTCTGCGGTTTCTCTTCCGGCACCACGGCTTCGACCACAAGCGACCGCGATCCGGAACCAATGGCGTCTACGAAGTCCTGCAACTGCTCGAGGGTGTCGACGCCGCCGCAATGGCGTGGGAGCGGAACCTCCTCCCCGACCGCATTCGCGATTACAACCCGGCTTGGCTCGATGAACTCTGCCTGACGGGCGAGCTCGGTTGGGGGCGACTCTATCCGCCGAAGCAGGATGAACTCGAAACCGGTCCGACAGCCACCTTCACCCGCATCATGCCGGTCGCGCTCTGGCTCCGTGAGGATCTCGACTGGCTCACCGCCATCAAGCCACCCCCCGAGTCGCATCGACTCAGCAGCCCCGCCGAGGAGGTCCTCGACAAATTGCGGAAGACCGGCGCGATGTTCTTCCGCGAATTATTAAGTGACACCCGCATGCTTCCCGGTCACTTGAAAGCAGCGCTCGGTGAACTCGTCGCGCGTGGCCTCGTCACCGCGGATGGTTTTGAAGGTCTCCGCAACCTGATCAATGACAAAAAAGAGAAACGGACAGGGCGTGAACGACTCAAGCGGGGACAACTTCGCCGCCGTTCCGATACGGGGAGTGCCGGTCGCTGGGCAATCTGGAATAAGGATGTCGTTGCGTCCGAAACGGTCGAGGACGGCGAAACGGATCACGCGGCCCATACGGACCCCGTCGAAGAGTGGGCGTGGTTATTGCTCCGTCGCTGGGGAGTCGTCTTTCGCGATCTGTTGAACCGGGAACAGGGAACTCCGTCCTGGTACGAGCTGTTGCAGGTCTACCGGCGACTCGAAGCCCGGGGAGAGATCCGCGGGGGCCGCTTCATTAAAGGTGTGGCGGGGGAACAGTTCGGTCTGGGCGAGACGGTCAAACAGCTGCGGGAATTGCGTGACGAAAAACCGGAGGACGAATACGTCACCGTCTGCGCTGCCGATCCGCTGAACCTCGTCGGCATCATCACTGAGCATGGTCGCGTGACGACGTCAGCACATAACAAAATCGTGTGCTACAACGGCAAACCGATCGCGGCGCTGCAGGGAGGTGTCCTCCAGGCATTGGAAAGTCTTTCCCCCGCGCAACTGGAGAAAGTGGCGCGGATGCTGGGCAAGAATTCCAACAAACTTTCCGACCTGCGTTCCAAAACCTTCGACCAGCTCTTCGCGGAACAGGCCGAGTACCGCAAACGGGGGGAAGCACTCTCGAAGCAGCACGAGGAAAAGAAGCCGGAAGACGACAGCGAAGTCCAGCCCCGCTACCCGAACGGCATCCCGCGACCGATGATTGGGTGAACCAGCATGATGTTCTTTCTCGTCGGACAAGGTGTGCTGGTCGCGACAGGTGCCGCGTTGATCGGACTCGGCATGGTGCCGTCCGGAATTACGCCGGTCAGTTGGCTGATATTGATCGTCGGTGCGATTTATTCACTGTTGATCACGCTCTCGAATCAGGAATCGCTGAAGACGGTCACCGCCGCGCGGAAAGCAGAGCAGCTGTCCGGTCAGATGCTGGTTATCACGGGCTTCTTCGCCGGCGTCGCCTGGATGTTCGGTTCCATCGCGGTGGTGCTGTTGAGCGGTTTCGAAGCGGAGAGTCTGTTCGACGTGGAGCTGAACACCCTCGTAGGCATCGGCGGCCTGGTGCTGTTTCTGGTCATCGTCGCCATCGGCGGGTCCATCGGCTGGCTGGAATCGATCGCGAGACGATCCGCGCAAATTCAATCCGAGACCGAAGTTCAACCTGAATCTTGCGAATCGGATGAGACGACATGAGCTACTTTCTGGTGGGGCAAGGCGTTGTAACTGTTATTTATGCGGCGTCACTGGTCGCCGGAATCCTCCCAGCAGAGATGGAAGTTGCAGGATGGTTGATACTGATCGTCGGCACCGGCTATTCATTGTTGAGATCATTTGAAGGTTTTAAACCAGTTTCAGTGGCTCTCAGAGCTGGAATGATTTCACGATGGCGCATATTCGCGACTGGTGTCCTGAGCAGTTCAGTTTGGATGGCGGCATCCGTTGGGTTCGGCATTTTGACCTGGGTCCGAGCGGATCATCCCGCTGTTTTGTCATGGAAGGAACTCACAGGCGTGGCGCTGCTTACCCTTTTCGTGGTTTCTTGTTCGGTGGTAGGATCGATAGCTTGGTTAGCGAACGTCGTGCAACGAAAGATGGAGTTGTCAGGGGATGAAGATGTTTCCGGCAATCAGTAGTTCAGGTACTACCTGACTTATCATCGCGGTGATGCTCGACACGGAGATCACGCACGAAGGTCCGCAACCACGATCAACATCAGTGTTTCCGCTATGTTGATTTCTGCAGGGCGACGCCGAACACGTCAGGCGTGTTATTCATCGCTCAGAAAGTCCGTCAGGCCGTGCCTGACCTACGAGGGGGCGCGTCATTGAAATCATCTCGGGCGAATTATTCCGACAACAAATCTTTATTTCGCCGGATGCGATCCAGCCGTTTTTTTCGTGATGTTTCGTGTAATTCGTGGTCAATAAAAATGACCCGCGAAAATGACCTAATGCAACAACACCCATAACCGGTGTCCGAGAATAATCCCGACCGTGATGCTCGCTCCGATCAGCGTCAGCGTAGCCGAGGCGGTGCCGATGCGGATGCTGTTGCGGGCCGCTTCGGAGAAGTGATGGCCCAAGCTGTCCCAGATAGCTTTGAGGACCTTGTTGAACATCTCGGCGGAGATGGCGAGTGTGCAGGAGAGGACGACCATCGCCCATTCCATCATCGAAAGACCGAGGATGAATGAGCAGGTGAGGACAATCGTCAGGCAGAAGGTGTGAAAGAAGAAGACGCTGTCGCTGCGAATGATCTGGGCGAAACCGCGTTCGACTTCGATGAGATGTTGCCGCCAGCTCGGGCGCTGTTTTTCGCGGCGTTCGTCTTCGGTGAAGGTGTTCGACTGAGGATGCATGACTTCATTCCTGGACTGACACGTTGGAGGATTACTGGACGTTCAACAGGGAACTGAGTTGCGAACTGTAGGCGTTGAACGGACCAAGTTTCGGTTCGATCGAAATGCCGAAACCGACGTTGTCTTTACTTTCATCAACACTGAAACCGAAATGCACGAGGAAGTCGGCGCCGACGCGGGTGACGGTTAACGTCTGGCCCCGGTTCTGTTCTTCCGCAAGGTCGTAAGCCGTTCCCATGGTTGAAATCCATTTCGGGCTCATGACGTAGCTGTAACTGGCGGTAAGGATATGGCTGTCGAGGTCATCTCCGCCCTTCACCTGGCGGATACCGGCATAGACAGAACCTCGCGTCGAACGTTGGCTGAGCACACCGAGGCTCCAGAGTTCCTGTCCACCATCGAATGTATCGTAGAGGGCGTCAGCCAGGATGCTCGTCCGGTCACCGACGTTCCAGGCGTAATGACCGAAGTAGAGTCCGAAGTCCTCACCGAAGTTGTCATCGTTGGCATCGGGGAAGTACGACGCGCCGAGGTCGAGACTCATCCAGTCGCGAATCCGTTGGCGTTCCGGCGGACCGACTTTCGTCTGCAGTCGCTGCCGAACCGCAAATCTCAAGACTTGCTGATCGTCGACAAGCTCATGGTAAGGGGCGGTGATATCGGACCCGGCACCGCTACGAATCGCATAGAACCGGGGATCGAACTGGAAGGGGAGCGCACCCCCGAAGGTGTTCGTCAGCAGGCGTTGTCGGAATCGTTCCTGCGCATTGTCGTCGATCTCGTTGTACTGCGGAATATCCGTATAAGAACGCGACGCGTCGGTGTAGGCATACTCGCCTTCGAGCCGAATCTTGTGCGCGAGCCCGTTCAGGTTGAGGATATCGCTGTAGATGTTCGGGAAGATTCGCGAGAACATCAGGCTGCTGCGAATACCTCCGCGTCCGACATAGCGATCGATCTGGTCGTCGTTAATACCTTCTTCCCAGTACGCCGCTTCCCCCATGACGAACGGAACGAAGTTGACCGGGCCAAGTTCGAACGGGGCTTCCAGTTGATGCCGTGTCATCAGGACGGCGCCCTGGTCATCGGTGATGTAGGGAATCGGATCGAAGAGATCGTTCGGATCATTCGGCGCTTCCGCTGGATTGATGTTGGCGTAACCGATGGACGTGTGGTTGCTCCAGGTGAGCCAGTCGCCCAGCACCGGTTCCCCGAGTCCATAAAGATCAAGCTTCGGCAACCACTGTGTTGTGTTTTCAAACTCATTCACCTGCGGTTGCCCGAGGAACGACCACGCCCAGTTCTGGTAATCCTGTTTACCGTAGATGAGCGTTTCGACATCCTTCCCGCGGTCGAACGCTTTTTCGTAGTACTGTTCGAGGAAGTTACGGTCTGAGAGATAACCGAGTTCGCCGATGATCAGCGCGTCGTAAGGTTCGAGCCGTTGCCAGTGCCGCCATTCCAGCCGACCGCGGGTGTTGTCCTCCGGTTCGAGACTCCGTCGATCAAGCCCCAGGTTATCTTTGCCGTCGTCATAAACGAACATGCCCAGGCCTTCGCCAGTGAAAATGCCGGGAATACCAAACAGGTTCTCGCCGCCATAAGCCGTCGACGTGCCGACGGCCGGACCACGATCGGAGTAATAGTCCGCCAGCAACTCCCAGTCCACGCCGTCCGGTCGATCCATACCGAACAGCTTGAACATATCCCATTCGGTCCTGATCTGTGTTCCGAAAATATTGTCCTGCTCGAAAGTAACCGAGCGAAGCGGGATGTTCGGGTCCTCAGCAGGCCCACTGAGGTAGGGGGCATACAGGATCGGGATTTCGTATTCAGTGACGGTCAACGTGTTATTAAGGCTCGTCACCCAAGGCGTCCGATTGGGGATCGGCATTCTGGTGACGGGGTCGATACTCTGATTCCCGTTGCCGATCCAAGACTGGTCGTACCGATAGTCGAAGTAGATATCGGAAGATCGCAGGCGATATCCGGGCTCGCCGAACTGACTCGTCGTCACCCAGGCATTCTGGGCGTGATACGATTCTCGGTTTCGTTGTCGGAGCTGTTGGGCCCGGATGCGGATATCCCCCTGCAGTTCCGGAACAAAGGCTCGCAACTCCGCGTTCATCAGCAGTCCACGATCATCGGTTGCGTCGTAGTACGCGTGCGTCGCCGTCAGCGTATCACCCGCCTGGCGAATGACGATGTTTCCTTCCATGTAGATTTGCAGTGGTGCCCGGGAGTCGAACTCCTGTTCCGTCAGCGAGCGACCGGAACCATCCGATTGTACCCAGATCACCATCCGGTCGGCGCTCAGGTCGACGACGCCGAATTGATCTGGGTCGAAGACGAGGACGCGCACACCGCCGGTGATCAGCCAGACGGATTCCGGAGGCGTCGTATCGTTCGAATCGATCTGCGTGATGTTAGGTTGAATGTTACTCCGGCCCAGGATGCTGATCCGCTTACGTGAACCGGACGAAGGGAAAGGGATCCCCTTCCACGACAGATCGGTTTCCGGATTCTGTACGCTGAACTGCGTTTTCTGCAGGGTGGTGCGACGTGACCCTTCGACCTGTTGCTTCGCCTGCGCGAGCAACGGATCTTCCGGAGCCGGTTGATTCACGATTGGATTCGTCGGCGTGATCGTGACATCGGCACCCGTTTTCATCTGACGCACCATCGTCGGTTCCCGCAGCGAGCGGGTCGGCTCTTCGACCGTAACGTCATCCTTCAGGAAGACGGTGAGATAGTGCGTGTCCTTGTCCCCGGCTCGTTCAGATCGTTGCCAGATCACGGCCTGCTGAGAGCGAATCGTTGTCTCACCCTGTTGGATTTCGCAGTTGCCGCGCAGGATTTGAATGAGCTGATTTTCTTCGGTCCACTGCTGGACGAATTTAGCCTCGATGGTAATCGGAGCGCGCGCAGCCGGGGCTTCGCTCGGCTCAGCGGCGCGAAGCGAGGGCAGAGCCAGCAACAGCCATAACAGCGCGCTGGCGAATCGGCGACATCCTTTTCGCGTGATAATGATTTTGCCCAACACGGATTTACATCACTTGAAGGCGGAGCGCGGAATCCTTCCGCACTCGGGTGGGTCTCTCCCCGGCAACTGCTCCTCGAACCCCATGAAGGCGTCTTCACAGGGGACTGGGTAGACCTGCGGGAGATTAACGGTCGGGGATTATGGTCGCTTTGTTAATTAGTGTCAATGTGGGTCATAAACGACATGAAGACAACGGTTTACGCTCATTCTTTCTCGGGTTTTTCGACGACATCTATCCCCTGGTCGGAAAGTGTCTCCGAACGGTCCCACAAGTAGAGCGCACTCGCGAGAATAGCGAGGCAGACGTCCACCGGTGCCCGCATCCGCATGTTGGACCAGTAAACCGTGTGTACAAGAAAGAAGCTGGTCACGCAGAAAAGCAGCGACAACACGACATAAAATTGCGGGATGAAGTTTCGACCGTGCTTGAACCACATATAGATGCCACACGCTGCAATTGCGTATAAGAGGAGGTAGAACATTCCAATCCCCCGACCAAAGAGATCGGTCCACTGCGGCGCGACGGTTGGAGAGATCGCCCAGAACCGACGGACGCGCAGCCAGCTGGCTTCGACAAACTTGCCGGGATGCTGTTTGATCCACGAGTATGCTTGTTCTTTCATCCACCGATCTCGCGGGATTTCCAGCCGGGCCAGTTCCGCACCGAGGTCACGCACCATTTCTTCCTCCAATCGAGCCTGCCAGGCGAGGAGCGACTCCTCCTGCCACGTTGTTCCCCATGGTTGGCGTACGACCTCGTCATAAAATGCGTCGTTATTCCCGAGCAGCAGGGTATATCCGCCGTGCGTCGTCATCACGATGGGCGAACCCATCACAAGCGTATTGCGCAGAACCCAGGGCGATACGACCAGCAGAAGACCGGATGCCACGACTGCGGTTCGCATAATCGCTTTACGAAAAGCTCCTGCTTTCAGCCCGAGCAGCACGGTTCCAATCAACATCAGCCCGTAAAAGGGCCAGATGCCTGGCCGGCAAAGTGCGAGTAAGCCACCAATGCATCCCAGTAGAAAATAGTCGCGTAGCGGAGAAGTCGATTTCAGAAGTGACGCTCGAAAAAACAGATAGGCGAGCAGGAACGTGAACAGGGTTTCTGTCATTAACGTACACTGGGAGTAAATCAGAATGGGATTGCCCGCGATGAAAATCGCGGTCGCGAATCCGACGTCCTGATTGGTCAGGTTCTCCGCAGTCCGTCCCCCATACCAGACTGTGGCCGTACCCAACAGCACCTGCAGAAAACCAATGGCCCAGACGCCTCCACCCAACCAGAGTATCCCCGCATAGAACAGCGGCAGTAGGGGGGGACGAAACGCTGTCGGAATCTCTGTGCCCGGTTTGAAGTAGCCACCCCGCTCGAGTAACGTCTCGGCGTGAGCCAGGTAGGCGTCGGTATCCACGGCCAACTGGTCGCGAAACATGAATAGAAAAAAGAGACGTCCCGCGAGAGCGAGCACGCAGATGCTCAACAGGAAACGGTCTGGAGTTCCCTTGCTTAATCCGGCTCTCAAGGACGCAAACAAATTCAACGGAGTACTTCCCGATACGGAGGGGGGGGCATCGCCCCCAACTGGTCTGGCATTACTTGATAATGTACCAGAACGCCCCCGACGGAAGTCGATCGAACCTGAGAGAAACGGTCCAAGGCCAGCCGGAAACACCGAACCCACCCCCCGGCAGCGATCTCCACAAGGATAGCGGGGATCAGAGATGACTGGTCAGGGCCACCGTTCGCCGGAAAAGCACCCGAAATGGCGGGCAATTCTCTTTCCTTTATCCAACAAACCCGCTAAATTATTCGGCACAGGCCGAGGTTGCGCCCGCGGAAATCCGCGTCGTAAGCTCCCTGTGACAACTAGTATAGGAAGCCCCGGCTTCCACCCCCGGAGAGATGGCTGAGCGGCCGAAAGCGCTGGATTGCTAATCCAGTGAGTCTCGTAAGAGGCTCCACGGGTTCGAATCCCGTTCTCTCCGCTACATAAGGACTTACGTCGATCAGGCGTCAGTCCTTTTTTCGTAAAATGGCCTGGTGTTACCTAAAATGTTACCTAAATCGAAACGCCTTCCTGAAACGCTCTAAATACTGTCTCTGAAACACTTTCGGCGTTGCGTCCAACGTAATATTTCAAAGTCGTCTCAATGCTCTCGTGACGCATCATCTGCATTAAAATCTGAGCCGGGACGTGTTGAGACAGCCGTTCACCATAAGATCGCCTCAAATCGTGGGCCGAGGCAAACTTGGTTTTACCCCGGTTTTCGGACACCTTCACCCGGGCTTTTTTGCCGATCGCCGAAATAATCCGGCTGACCTGCTCCGGCTTCAGCCGCCCGACATAGCCCGCACGAACGGGGGTCGGGTCGAAAAAGAATCCTTTTCGCAGCCCGTCTGGAATCGACTGAATCATCTCTGCGAACTGTGGTGTAATTGGCAACTGCCGATCCTGGTTGCCTTTCTCCATCGCGGCGGGAATCCTCAGGATCGGGTGCTTGCCACCGAGTTCGATCCAGATTCGATTTCGATTCCGCCAGGTCAGGTTGAGTGCTTCAGTCAGTCGCAGGCCTGAGTGCCAGAGTCCGTTGAGCAGAAACTTCCAGGACTCCGCTTTGTCTTTGCCCACGACTTTCTCGGTCACGTTCAGCATCCGTTCGAACTCTTCGGCTGTCAGCGGACGACCTTTCATCATCTTGGCCGTTCTGGCACGGGGTGGCATGACAAACTCCGGCGTCTCATGGATTAGTCCCATGCGTTTGCCCCAGTTGAGCGCAGCCTTTAAGTGTTGGCAATGGCTCTTGATGGTTTGTTCGCTACGACCGAGTCTACGCAACTCGGCTTGATAAAAACTGACGCGTGCGGTTGTGACATTGGATAGCTGTTTAGGATTCAGAATTCGCTCCATCGTATTGAGCACCGCACTGATTTTTTCAAAAGTATCGGGCGATAGAGCAGCGACATGTTCCTGCTCATACCGTTCGCGGAAGTTTTCCCAACTGATTCTGCAGGGAACCTTGTACGTTCCCTGTTGCAGTTCGGCTTCCCATTTGGCCGCGGCCCGTTCGGCCTCTTTTCGTTTGCTGGTTCCTGCTGACTTCGTCTTCTGACGACCAGTCATGGGATCCAGATATCGTAAGACAAGGTTCTTGCGGCCGTAGTCGACCACGTGCACCTTGATTTCTTCGGGCATAAACTGCTCCTAAGATCTGAATGAAGATAATGTGAATAACCCCCAAAGGGGGTTTATCAGGTTGCTCTTCGCAAACATCTCAAACCGCGCAGGAACTTGTGGCTTCAATTCGGCGCGCAAGGTCCCCGCAGCCAGAGACTAAACTCATGATTTAGCGGAAGCTAAGAAGGACGAGGCTTCTCCGCATGATCCTGGTCTGGATCGCAATTAGTCCTGCACCATGTGATCTCTAATGGCCTTCTGCCCAATGCCATCAAGCGGTATGCAACAACGGAAACAATTCCGGAATACGATGGGGGCCAGACGAAACGTCTGGGACATACCTGAAATGAAATAATCACACGATGAAAAACGGAGAATGACTCGTTACCAGCATGCATCGTTGCTTCTGGTCTACACCACAGTTCGACAGCACTGTGGCAACACGGGTGATCCGCTCAGCAGCGGATTTTTTGCTCAATGCCACAACGTCTCAAAGACGTCAGTACTTTTATTCAACCGATACCAATACGTTCGGTTCAGATACATCAACACCAGATAGAAATCCTGGTCGGCCTATTCCTGTTTTCCTTCTGCATCGAGAGATCGGATAAAACGAATCAGCTCCTCTCCGGCAACGTAGTCATAGACACCGAAGCGATGAGTCACTAAACCCTTTCGTTTGGCACTGGACCAGGCGCGGGTACGCCAACCCATAAATTCCATGATTTGCCTGCGGGAGTAGAGGCGATTGGAGTCAATTCTGTCTGGTCCCGATCTCTCTCTTGAAGAGTCGTCGCTGGACATTATGGTTTCCTTTCCAACCATTTCGAGCTAAGCAGTGTGTCATCGACCCATTGTTGAACTTTTCACAAAAAAGAAGATGCGGTCGAACCTGAACTTTATCGTTGCCTCTTCGGAAAGCGGGACAAGGGTGACCAAAAGCAGTTCGTCAGGAATAGTTTGAAATGATCGCCTCAGCATTGGAGGCCAGGCTGGCACGAATAGGGTCGGCGGGTTGCAAGTCTCTTCTGAGTAGAATGTTAGAGCGGATTTCTTTGTACGCTCTGGCGTCACACAAAGGAGGATCTTTGAGAGACCACCTCCACGAACATCTCGCACTCTCAATAACTAAGTGTCGAGTTGTCCTTCTGTTTGATTTTGAGGGCGACGATTCGGTCTCACGTGCGTCAGTAGATGCTCTTCGAGACTCACGGAATATCCGATTGCATCCGTTTGCCACCCGACCAGAAGATACTTTGATATGATTGCTCTTTTCGAAAGGAATCATTCAGAAATGGAATTACCATCAACATCTACACCCCCTCAACTGGCAAAACGCTGGCGCGTGAAAGTCGAGCAGGTATATGCCTGGATCAAATCAGGGGAACTGGAAGCTTACGATTTATCTTTCAGAACTGGATCAAGACGTCCGCGGTATAAGATCTATCGATCAGCGGTGGAGGCATTTGAAAAACAACGGAAGGTAAAACCCGTAGTCAAACAAATTGAGCCTGCGAAAGCTCCGTCTTGCGATTTCGATGATGATCCTCAAAAGATGACCGAAGCAAATGTGATTGAGTTACTCAAACGAAGTGACTTTCCCTTTGAGACAGGGGGAAAAATCAATGACGATTCGTAAAGATGCAGAGCTGCCGAATTTGCAATTGATTGCAAAAACCCAGAGGCAACTTATTTCCAGAATTGACGGGAAGAAGAAAGAGAAAATCATGATCTGAAATCTAAAAAAAGGAGCTCGGTTTCCAATCGAGCCCCTGATCTTTAAGTTCAGTCACTACTAATAAATTTCTGGAATCAGAGGCGTATACAATCCAGGCGGGATGTGTCGACTGGCTTGGGCGATATCCCAGTCAACGACCAGGGGCGCTCTATCCTCATCCGCTTGTGGGATATCCATGGAGAGCAGATTGAATCCACGACTCGAGATCGTGCAGGCAGACTCACCCGTCCGGCGGGCGATTTCACGGATCAGATCGGATTGTTTCATAACAGAGTTCCTTTTGGTTAGTGAGAAGAGGGTCAGGTCAGCTCATAAAAAAAGACCGGCGTCGAATACGAAGCCGGTCATTGGTGTGTGTGTGTGTCAGAAATCAAATTTGCATCACGGCCGGGAGCCAGAACGTTTCCAGCCAGGCCTGTTCGGCCGCGAGGGCTTCCGTGCGATGGTCGAACGGTCCGAGTTTCGGACCATTCACGGGAGCCAGATCCGCCTCCCAGCGGGCATCCGGTGTCGGCTCCACACGGGAGCCCCGTCTGATGCAGACGGCTCCCAATGGTGTGAGATCAAGCTCATCCTGATACAGCGAATGGATTGTGCCGTCCGGGTGCACCCTAAGTTGCATCGGTCGTCACCTCCTCCCGTACGTGTG
>PABD01000161.1 GCA_002702685.1 Planctomyces sp. | reverse complement strand
TGATGAATGCGCTCGATTATCCCATTACCCCCGAGATGGCCGCCCCTCTCTATGGCGCGATCGCCACCGATACCGGCTGGTTCCGATTTTCTTCGACCACCTCTGAAACGCATCGAGTCATCGCCGAACTGATCGACCTCGGGGCCGAGCCCGACGTGATCTACCAGCAACTGCACGAACGCCACAGCATTGAACGCATCAAGCTGGTGGGAAGGATCCTCAGTCGCGTTGAGCTCGAATGCAATGGGCAACTCGCGCATGTCTACGTGCAGTGGAAAGACTTCACCGAGACCGGTGCGAAACCGATCGATACGGAGGACCTCGTGAATGAGTGCCTGCGCATTGCGGGGACAAAAGCCGCGTTCATTGCTGTTGAGCAACAGAACCAGACGACCAAGTTCAGTCTGCGGAGTCGGTCCGACGTCGATGTCTCGAAAGTGGCGGAAATCTTCGGCGGAGGGGGGCATAAGAAAGCGGCGGGAGCAGTTCTGAATGAGCCCTTCGTCAAGGCGCGAAAAAAGGTTCTTGACGCGATGATCGAGGCTGTACAGGCTTTATCTGAATGACCTCATTTGTCCCAAATGCCGGTATACAGGGCATAAAATTTCGCGACCAATGAATTTGTACAGATGAGTCCACTTACAGGGTTGTTTTTCCTTCCTGGAAAAATGAAAATGGAATCAACGAATCTGGATGTGTAAATACCGCGAGTTCGCACCCCTGCGGCAGTTCGCGAATTACATTCCTACCCCTGATCCGGATTCCTGTTCGCAATCGAGCCCATTGGTTGCGTTCCCCTGCCCCACCAAGTTCTGGTCCGATGGCTGTTTACGAAGGGAATATCGGACGAGAGCCCTCACTTGCCCATTGGAAGGATTCGCTCTTCCGCTCATTTCGAACGGTTGATTCAGACGTAACTCATTCCTGTTGGAACGATCTGAAGCGGAATCTCGATGAACTCCAACCGCGACTTAATATTCAAGCCAATTTGAAATTCACTGTAATCTGCTGGAGATAAGATGCAGCGACGTACGCTCCTGATCCGTGGTTGCCAGGCAATTGCCGCCGCGATTATGGCGGTACTTTTCGTGCCGATCGGGCGATTCATCAGCGCCCCCCTGTTTCGCAAAAGCCAAAGTTCTTCCGGTGCTCAGCGCGTAGCGAAGCTGGGGCAACTGGAAGTCGGGAAACCGATGCAGGTCCCGATCATCGGTAAGCGCCAGGACGGATGGACGCTCTATCCCGATTCGGTGATCGGGAAAGTCTGGCTCATCCGCCGCAATGAAGAGGCCGAAAACCCCGAAGAGTGCAAGGTCGATGCTTATTCAGCCGTCTGCCCGCACATTGGTTGTGGCATCAATCATTCGCCCGACAAGAATCATTTCATCTGCCCCTGCCATGGAGCCGTCTTCGACGAACAGGGAGCAAAAATGAATCTCGAAGAACCAGGTTACAACAACCCCTCGCCCCGGGGAATGGACAGCCTGATCTGCAAAGTCGTCAACAGCGACGATGGAGATGATTTCTGGGTCGAAGTGGAATACGAGCAGTTCCAGATCGGACTCAGCGAACAGATCAAGAAATAATCCCACCTTCCGTCCTCCTTCCAACTGCCGCCGCTCCCGCCTGCACACTCATTAGAGCTCTCTCATGTTGACGAACTTCAAGACCTGGTTGAATGATCGTACGGGTTATCAGAAGATGCTCGGGCTGTACTCGAACCGCGTATTACCCAACGGTCCCAGTTGGGCGGCGACGACCGCGTCGTGCATGCTGTGGATGTTTGTCGTTGTCCTGTTAACCGGACTCGTCCTGCTGTCCAGTTTCAGCCCGTCGGCCTCGTCCGCCTGGGCTTCTGTTTTTTATATCGAACAGCAACCGGCGGGAAGTTTTCTGCGTGGCCTCCACTATTTCGGCGCACAGGCCCTGATCATTTTATTCGGTCTGCACACGATGCGCGTGCTGCTTTCCGCCGCTTTTCGCTCGCCGCGCGAACTCGTCTGGATCACCGGACTGCTGCTGATACCCTTGTTGATGGTGTGGGCCGTGACGGGGAACCCGCTTCCCGCGACCCAAAAGGGTTACGCCCAGATTGATGTTGAAGCGAATATCCTGGGAAGTTCGCCCGTCATCGGACCATTTGCCCGGCAAATCCTGATCGGAGGGGACAGCGTCGGTAACCTGACATTAACCCACCTGAGCTTCCTGCATATGGCGCTGTTGCCGTTGATCGTCATCAGCCTGACAATCTTCCACATCTGGCAGATGTTCCGGCACGCACCGACCGACAAGGAACTTCCTCCGGAGATGGTTGAAGGAGCCGCCCGCTACTGGCCGGACCAGTCTATTCGCAACTGGTCTGTCTTCGCGGTCGTCTTTGGCATTGTGGCCTGGTTGGCCTACACTGTCGGCGCTCCACTCGAATTACCCGCCGATCCCGAACTGCATCATATCGCCCGGCCCGAATGGTACTTCCTGTTCCTGTTCGAACTGCGTCGTTATTTTCCGCCGGAACTGGAGATCATCGCGACGATGGTCATTCCGACCGTCGCAATGATCTTCCTGCTGCTCCTTCCTTTTATCGATCGTGTCTGCTCACAGCGCGCAAGCGCCATCCTGCGATTCGTCATCGTCGCGGCTTTTGCTGCCTCATGGACCTGGTTGACGTTCACCTCGCTGAATCGTGACTGGAATGACGCCGAGCTGCAAGCGTCGCGACTCGAAGAGGAGAAACTTCGCGAACGTGTCCACGCCCTGGCGGACGCGGGAATTCCGCCGGAGGGAGCATCGTTCCTCCTGGCGAGTGATCCCAAAATCCAAGGCCCGATCCTGTTTGAACGCCACTGTGCGAGCTGCCACTCTCACGTCGATGAAAATGGCGAGGGGATTGCCGCGAAAGAACAGAAGGCACCCAACCTGTATGGTTTCGCAAGCCGGGACTGGGTGAAGACGGTGCTTGATCCCGAGGGCTGGACAGCGGAGCATATGTTCGGCAATACCGAACTGGCGGAATCTGATATGTCTTACGGAGTGGTCGATGGGTTGCCGGATGTCGCGGAAGATCTTCCCAAACTGATCGCCGCGCTTTCCGCTGAAGCGGAACTTCCCTATCAGGTCGATCAGGACACCGCCGATGCGGATATCATCGCCGAGGGACTCGAGTTTCTGCAGAGCGAAGACAACTGCGCGATGTGCCACAAGGTTTATGACGCGGGCGAGAATGGGATCGGCCCGGAGCTGACTTTATACGGTTCGCGATCCTGGCTGCGGGACTTTATCAGCAATCCCGCGCACGACCGCTTTTATGCCAACGATAATAATTACATGACCGCATTTGCCCCGGACAGAAACCATCCCGAGCGAAACACGCTGGATGAAAAATCGATCGATCTGCTGGTCGACTGGCTGCGACAGGACTGGTATGAACCGGAGACGCCCGCGGTAACGACCGACGAAAAACCCTGATCGAGACCGGTTCTCATTCTATTAAAAAGCGGACTGACACACTGGAAAGATGGCCGGAGAATGAAATAATAAGGGGTAACCCCTACTGTTCATTTTCGACAAATCCACTGTAGTGCAGCAGAATAGAAAGAGATTGTCATGGCGAAAGATAAACAGAAACAGATCATTGAAGAGCTTAAAGTCTCGTTCTGGATGGAGATTGAGACCGTCGTCAACTACCTCGCGAACTCAACGAATCTTGACGGTGTGCGCGCGGAAGAAATTAAAAATTCACTCGCTGCCGACGTGACGGAAGAACTCGGTCACGCGCAGATTCTTGCCCGTCGTATCAAGACCATCGGTGGCACCGTACCGGGAAGCTCTGAATTCAAATCGATGCAGAAGTCGCTTCAACCTCCCAGAGATACAACGGATGTCATCTCCGTAATCAAAGGGGTTATCGACGCGGAAGAAGGCGCGATCACTCAGTACAAGAAGCTCATCGAACTCTGTGATGGCGTCGATTACGTAACTCAGGATCTCTGCATCACCAACCTGGCGGACGAGGAAGAACATCGCCGCACCTTTATCGGTTACCTCTCTGAATACGAGAAAAAGTAAACCGTGAAGTCGGGTTCATTTCAGCTCGAACAGAATGGCGGGGTCAGACAACTGATCCCGCCGTTTGTCGTTATGGCGACGACGCGGCCCGGGACGAAGTGCGGCCGTGACATGTTCGGAAAGAAAACGTACCGAATAACGCTCGCTCAGCGGATCCTCTTCCAATGCCGCAAGTTGACAGCAGGCTTCCCCGTGGTCGCCCTGTTCAAAGAGCTGAAGCGCCGTTTCATAACGTCGAACGAAGGCGACTTCATCGGCAGGCATGTCGCTTTCATCCGGCGCGCATAGTTCATGGACCGTTACCGGTTCTGAAATGTTCGGAATGCGAATGGTACACAACCGTCGCAGACCGACCCAGAACGGCAGTTGCTTCACCGTTTCCCCGCTCACAAGAATGCCGGCATCCAGCATCCGTGTTGCGGATTCCAACCGGCTTGCCAGCACGACTGTCTGACCGCGGGGACCGTATTTGATTCGTTGACGACTCCCTGAGTTTCCTACCAGCGCAGGGCCCGAGTGAATACCGATACCGAGGCGAAGTGGAAAAGTAAGTTTCTCTCGCCACCGTTCGTTGACCTGCTTCATGGCTTGCTGCATACCGAGCGCGGCACGACAGGCTGCAAGTGCATGTTCAGTCTGATCCGTCGGAGCGTTCCACATCACGGCCAGTCCATCACCGAAGTAGTCGATCAGCACTCCGGCCTCTTGCATCGCGGCGGTGGTCAGTTCTTCCATCAGTTCCGACATCAATTCATAGGCAGCTTCCGGCTTGAGCTGTTCAAAAACTTTCGTCGATCCTTTGAGGTCAGCGAAGAGCAGCGTCACCTCCCGTTCCCGGCCGGCCAGCAGGTCGCGATGAGTTGTCAGTTGTCGCGCGACTTCATTCGGAAAGACCTGTTCGAGCAGTAATCGAGTATTGGCGTGGCGACGTTCCTCTTCGAGACGTATGAGTGCGGCGGAGACGGTCTCGCTCAACAGTTGCAGCCAGCGCGCTTCAAGTTGGCGTATTCCCAGTCGCCGATTACCGGTATGAACACGCCGTTCTCCCCACAGCGCACCAATAATCTCTCCCCCCTTGTCCAGAAGCGGCGCGATCACGACCGACGTACCCCGTTTCAGCAGATTTCGATCGAGACTGTTGGGATGAAAGCAGAGTTGCCGTTCTTCGAGAAGCGTGTCCAGGAATGGCCGCTCCTTACCAACGTGTGAGTACGAAAAATCGTCCGTCGCCGCAAGCAGATTCCAACGCCCATGTTCGCGCAGATAGATGCGTCCCGCTTCGAGTCCGCCCGGATCGCAAATCTGGCGGACAGCCTGTTCGAAATAGCCGCTGGCGGCCGCTGAGCGTCGCTGTATCTGTTGTAGCGCTCCAAACCACTTGTTCAGCGTTCCGAGGTCGGGCGCCCGACCCGTGGGCGAGGACTTTTTGCCACCATTAGTAATGGAGCAGGTCCGCAGGTGCTTGGCGTCGATGTATTTTCGCCGAGAGTTCTGCCCGGCAGCCAGGAACGTTTTGCGTGTGTTCATCATGGCGATCGGAAGAAAAGGGGGTTCAGGGGGATTGGGGAGGCAGGTTCCTCTGTTTGAATATAGGTCGCGTCAAAGCAACATGAGGCTCTTTTTCACCATGGAATGCTCTCCTGTGCGCGATTGTCTTCCGACCTGCGATGTTTCCCCGTATGTGGCGAATCAATCTGGCATTGTTCGCCATTTTTCGCTCCAATTCGGCACCTTTGGACCGAATTCGTCCGGCTCTTAAATATGAAATAAGGTATTTCGCCATCTCGGTTTAGGCCGATAACACTCATAATCGTCAACTCAGGCTCAACCCCTCAACTCGCTACGGACGGCGAAAACATGCTGATGGGAATTCAACAAGTCATTTTCTGGGCGGGGATCGGTCTGATCACCCTCGTCCTGTTGCGGCTCGGAATTTCGTGTCTGCGTGGTTTCTCGCGTTGGTGGCGGGAGGGACGCACATGGAAACTGGAGCAGGAATTTCTTCAGGCTCGGTATCTTCAGTCGCGTCGTCTCCACACGAATACCACCTCTGGCCCCGCCTGGGCGGGGCTCCGCAAATTCGTCGTGAAGAAAATCGTCGCGGAAAGCCCGGACTGCCGATCCTTTTATTTCGTTCCCGAGGACGGCAAGCCCCTTCCCTCCTACCTGCCGGGGCAACATCTTACCTTCTCGCTGAATGTGCCGCAGGAATCACGACCGGTCATGCGCTGCTATTCGCTTTCAGAACGGCCGAAGGAAGAGTGGTATCGCTGCACGATCAAATACGAACGGGGAAACGACACTATACCCGACGGAAAAGCGAGCAGTTACTTTCATGAACACGTGCGTGAGGGAGACCGGCTCGATGTGAAAGCACCGGGCGGGTATTTCGTGCTGGACATCCACGATCCCAAACCGGTTGTGCTGATGGCCGCGGGCATTGGCATTACGCCTCTCTTCAGTATGCTCTCCATCCTGCTCCATCACGGTTGGAAAGAACCTGTTTATCTGTTCTTTTCCGTCCGTGACAAACGACACCATCTTTACAAACAGACATTGCACGATCTTTCCGTCCGACATCGCAATTTCAAATTGATCGTCAACTACACGGCACCGGCAGCAAACGATCAACCCGACGTTGATTATCAGTTCGTGGGTCGACTCACCGAGGACGATCTTCGCGCCCGTCTTCCATCGACGAACTTCCAATTTTACCTCTGCGGCCCCGGGGGTTATGTAGCCAGCATGTTCGAAATTCTCGGAAGGCTGGGGGTGCCTGAGCGCGATATTCACACGGAGTCCTTCGGTCGATCGAGTCGCGCGGCAACGAAAACAGAAACGATTCCAACGGCGACTTCCGATACAAATCAACCGGATGACGGTGCCGCGATCAACTTTTCTCGCACGGGAACTCGACTGACATGGGATGCGCAGTCAGAGTCATTGCTCGACTTTGCGGAGAAGCATGGAGTGCCGATTGATTCCTCCTGTCGTGCGGGAAGTTGTGGTTCGTGCCTGACGAAGATCAGCTCAGGTAAGGTGAAGTATAAAACAAAGCCGTGTGTGGAAACCGAACCGAATGAATGCCTCCCCTGTGTTTCGCTTCCTGATGGCGAACTGGCTCTGGAGGCATAAGCTGATGCGGTTCTTGTTGTACAGCTTCCTGTTCGCCTCTGGCTTCGTCATGCTCGTTTGCCTCATTCCGCTGCACGCTGAGAATCCGCATGAACTCATTCTCGATCCGGCGAAAGTGGTCGGTCATGAGGAGTGCGCGCGGTGCCACCTGGCGGAAGTCGCCACCTGGAAACAGACACCGCATCACTTTACCTTCGAGGAATTGCATCGCAAACCGGAGGCTCAGGCGATTGCGGATCGCATGGGCGAACGTTCGATCAAACGCGGGCAGTTGTGCATTCAATGTCATTACACCCAACAACAGAGTGGCAACCGTACGAAGGCCGTTTCCGGTATCTCGTGCGAATCCTGTCACGGGCCGGCGCAGGACTGGATTGGATTGCATAACGATTACGGGGGGGCGGGCGTTTCGCGCGAAAATGAATCGGAATCACACCGGGCGGAACGTCTCGATACCTGTCTGCGGCTGGGAATGCGGAACCCGGATAACCTGTACCTGGTTGCCCGAAGCTGTTTCAACTGCCACACGGTCCCGCAGGAAAAGCTGGTGAACGTCGGTGGTCACAAAGCGGGAAGCGCGGACTTCGAACTCGTCGCCTGGTCTCAAGGAAAAGTGCGGCACAACTTCCTGCGGAGCAACGGGGCGAACAACCATGTTTCCCCGCAACCCCGTCTGCGGGTGATGTATGTCGTCGGACTGTTGACGGACTTGGAGTACAGCCTGCGATCACTGGGGAACGCGACGGAATTCAAACAGTTCGCACTGCAGAATGCGCTGCGGATCGCCAGGCTGAGAAAGCGATTGAAAGACGTTCACGAATCCGTCGAGCAACCGGCCATCGAAAATGCATGGACGATTGCGACCAAGGTCGAGCTGAAACTGGATAATCAGACCGCACTTCGCGAAGCAGCCGATCAACTGGCGGCGTTGACGCATGAGTTCGCGCGGGAGGAGACGGGCGAAAGTCTCGCGGGTATCGATCACCTGTTACCCACACCGGATCATTACAAATAAACAGACACCGATAGAGAGATCACAGGCCCAGTTATGGCGTCACGGACGACGATCGAGATCGACAAACCCAAGCGGTGGGACGCGCCGTTCGGTGAAGAAATGACGCCGACCGCCGTCGATGAGTTGTTGAAACTCGCACCGTTTTCGGAGATGGACCCGGATAAATTTCCGTGTCATTGCTCCTTACGGGATTTGTTGCTCCACGATACCCGCCTGCGTGAGTTTCAACCGGGGGACCTGATCGTTCGCGAAGGTGATTATGGGCATTCGGCTTTCCTGATTGTAACAGGCGAAGTCCGTGTGGTCCTCGAACGCTTACCGCCGGAGACGCTGGGACGTTCTGCGTCCACGGGGAAAAAATCATTCTGGTCCCTCTGTCGCGACTGGCTGACTCCCGTGACCTGGCCCGAGATGCGTGCGGAATCCGAACGAAAAGTCGCCCCTGCCCATGCGGCGAAACCGATTTTTCTGCAGGACGTGCCCGGTCTTCTGAACAAGCATCAGACGTTGCAACTGCGAAGTGGCGAAATCTTCGGCGAACTGGCGGCATTGGGACGCACGCCGCGGACGGCAACGGTTCTGGCGGAAACAGTAACATTGGTGCTGGAAATCCGGTGGCAGGGCCTCCGCGATCTGATGAATTACGACGCGGCCCTTAAAGCTCATCTGGATGGGCTCTATCGTCAGAATAGTCTTGAGAGTCACCTGCGTGAGACACCCTTCTTCGATCAGGTGCCGCTCGAGCAATTGCGACAACTCGCCGATCGTGTGGAGTTCGTATCATTCGGCAAGTTCGAATGGTTCCGCGACTATCAACTTAATATGAAGTCGATGGCCGAAACCGAACGCCTGGCAAAAGAACCGGTGATTCTGGCGGAAGGGGCGTACGCGGAAGGACTCTATCTCATTCGCTCCGGGTTTGTACGCGTCACGCATCGGTTCGGGGAGAGTGAGCGAACGACATCCTACCTGCATAAGGGGCAGTTCTACGGTTTGGCCGAAATGGTGATGAACTGGCACGCCTCGCGGCAGATTGGCTGGCTCAATACGCTGCGAGCTGTTGGTTACGTTGACCTGATTCGGATCCCCACTCCCCTGGTCGAAGAATTCATCCTGCCGACAATGGGCGCCAATGATCTGGGACGCCTCATCGCCGAAGCCGAACAACAACTCGACCGCAATCAGGCGAACGTAGCGTCCCCTGTCAAGCAGAATTCCGAAAACGAGTCTGAGTCGGGATGGCTTGAATTCCTCGTCGATCAGCGTTTTGTCAATGGGACGGAAACGATGCTCATTGATATGAACCGCTGCACGCGGTGCGACGATTGCGTTCGGGCCTGTTCCGACGCTCATGGCAACAACCCCCGCTTTCGACGCTCCGGACCGCAGTACGACCAGTTTATGATCGCGCACGCGTGCATGCATTGCATCGATCCCGTCTGCATGATCGGTTGTCCGACCGGCGCGATTCATCGTGATACGGCGCTCGGGACGGTGCTGATCAACGATCAGAGTTGCATTGGTTGTTCGACCTGCGCGAACAGTTGCCCGTACGACAACATCCAAATGGTTGAAATTCGCAATCACCGAGGCGACATTGTGCGGGATCGTGAGCAACAGCAACCCGTAATGAAAGCGACGAAATGCGATTTGTGCCACGACTACAAAACCGGACCGGCATGTGAACGTGCCTGTCCACATGAGGCACTCGTCCGGTTGTCAACGGCGACGCCGGAGCAACTCTCTCACTGGACCACCCGACACGCCGGTTGAACTTGAGCATGCGTACCGACTCTTTTCCCAAGCGACGATTGATTAAAGGCCTGATCACCGGCCTTGTCGCTCTCGGTCTGTACGGCCTGAGTGAGGTGGGGAGAAGCCGATTTCATGATGTCTCGTTTTACCTCG
>PABD01000160.1 GCA_002702685.1 Planctomyces sp. | reverse complement strand
CTCCGTCGCGTCCCAACCGCTCTTCTTCGTGGCGGCCCCGGCGGAAGTGACTTCACCCGCGCTCGCGGCACTTCGCAACCGGCTCGGCAAGGAACTGGAACTCTATGATCCTACCGAGTTCAAATGCGCGTGGGTCGTCGACTTCCCGATGTTCCATTATAACGAGGATGAAAAGCGGTGGGACGCCGAACATCATCCGTTCTGCCAACCGAACGACGACGACGTCGAAAAACTGAAGACCTCACCCGGAGAAACCCGCGCGAAGGCGTATGACCTGGTGATCAATGGTTATGAAACAGCGAGCGGCAGCGTTCGTATTCACAACCCGAAAATTCAGCAGCAGATCTTCGACCTGCTCGGCATCAACGAAGAAGAAGCGGAACTTCGATTCGGCTTCCTGCTCGAAGCCCTGCGATATGGTGCGCCGCCGCACGCCGGTATCGCCCTGGGTCTCGACCGGTTGGTGATGCTGTTCCTCGGTCACGAAAACATTCGCGACGTGATTGCCTTCCCCAAAACGCAGAAAGCGAGCGATCTGCTCAGCGGCGCGCCGGCAGAAGTCGACGCGAAGCAACTGCGGGATCTGTATATCAAAACGGATGTTCCCCCGCTGAAAAAATAGAGTGGATCCTCTGCGATTCATTCCGCATCAGTCAGAGGCAGCCATTTCTCCCACCGGGCGAAATGGCTGCCTTTTTTTGCTGATCCCGGCGTTTTACCAGCTTTATACCGGAACGGCTTCTCAACTCGCGGCATTGTCAGGGCGGAACCTGATTGGAAGGTTGCATTCAGGTCGAACTTCTTGACAATAAATTATTAGTGATCCTGAAACCCGCCGATGAGTCGTCTCGAATCCTGCATTGTAGATTCGAGAACAGCCGCCACCGGGTTTCAGGATGGCCTCCAGAATCTCTCTTCTCTCTACGCGAATTCTCCCACGTCATATCCCCGAATGGAGTTCTCCCATGAAACGGTTTGCTGTCCTGTTGCTGGCCCTCGCCCTCTTCGGCTGTAGTGAGGCCAATCATTCCGGTACCGGGCCGAATGGCGAGAAGATCTATCGGTTGGCTGTCATTCCCAAGGGAACGACTCACGAATTCTGGAAGTCGGTCCACTATGGCGCCGAACAGGCCGCCAAAGAGATCGGCAACGTG
Organism: Planctomyces sp.; assembly: GCA_002702685.1. Taxonomy (GTDB): domain Bacteria; phylum Planctomycetota; class Planctomycetia; order Planctomycetales; family Planctomycetaceae; genus Polystyrenella. The sequence continues at coordinate 12,126 of PABD01000160.1, read as the reverse complement.
GAGATTGTCTGGCGCGGACCGCAATTAGAGAATGACCGCAAAGGTCAGATTTCCGTCGTGCAGAACTTCATTGGCTCGGTCGATGGGATGGTCCTGGCGCCGCTCGACTCGCAGGCACTTGTATCTCCCGTCAGCCAGGTTGTCGATCAGGGGATTCCCGTCCTCATCTTCGATAGTGGCCTGAACGACACATCGAAAATCGTCTCCTATGTCGCCACCGACAACTACAAAGGGGGAGCGCTCGCCGCGAGACGGATGGGGGAGATTCTGAATGGCGAAGGCGATGTCATTCTGCTCCGTTATAACGAAGGAAGCGAAAGCACCCAGCAGCGCGAAGAAGGATTTCTTGAGACACTCAAAGAGGAATTCCCGAACATTAATATCCTCTCTTCCGATCAATACGCCGGAACCACGCCGCAGTCTTCTCTTTCCAAAGCGAAGCAGATGCTGGATACCTTCAAGAATGAAGTCGATGGCATTTTCGCTGTCTGCGAACCGAACGCCGCAGGCACTCTGCAGGCGCTCAAAGACTTGAACCTGACCGGCAAAGTGAAGCTCGTCGCCTTCGATCCGAACGCCGAACTCGTCGCTGGACTGTCGAATGATTCCGTGCATGGAATCGTTTTGCAGGACCCGGTGGCGATGGGATATAAATCGGTTAAAAACCTGATCGCCCACATGCAGGGTGAGGAAGTCGAACAGCGAATCGATACCGGGGAGTTCGTCGCCACACCCGAGAACAAAGACGAGGAGCGGATGCAGGAACTGCTTCATCCCCCTCAGTTCGGCGAATAGCGATGAGCGTTCTTTGCCGACCGAAGGGTCGTTCCTCTCCCCTCTCATCCTGTGTCCGCCTTATCTGTCTTCCGTTGCACTGAGTCCCCCATGCCCGAAACGCCATCTGATACGCTGTTGACGATGCGCCAGATCAGTAAGCGCTTCGGGGCGACGCATGCACTGAGGAATGTCAACTTCGAGGTTAAATCCGGGCAGGTTCTTGCGCTCGTCGGGGAAAATGGCGCGGGGAAGAGCACGCTGATGAAAGTGCTCAGCGGCGCCCACCGGCCTGATTCGGGAGAGATGCTGCTTGATGGAAATCGGTACGCGCCATCGGGTCCGCACGATGCATTGCTGTCGGGCGTCTGCATGATCTACCAGGAATTGAACCTCGCCCCCGATCTCTCCATCGAAGACAACATCATGCTCGGACGCGAAGTGAGCAACTTCGGCCTGCTCGATCGGCGCACCCAGCGCAGTCGAATTCAGGAGGCGTTGGTCACTCTGGGACATCCGAATCTCCGTCCGGAGACTCCTGTGCGTTATCTTTCCGTAGCATCGCAGCAACTGGTGGAAGTCGCGCGGGCACTCGTTTTTGAGAGCAAGATCGTCGTCTTCGATGAACCGACCAGTTCGCTCACCCGGAGCGATGTCCAGAACCTCTTCAAGGTGATCAAACAACTGAAGGAGAAAGGGCTCGGCATCATTTACATCTCACATTTCCTCGAGGAGGTGCAGGAGATTGGTGATGCCTATGCCGTGCTGCGTGATGGCGAATCGGTGGGAAGTGGTTCGCTCGAAGGAATCAGCGAAGAAGAAATCGTACGCCTGATGGTGGGACGCAACGTACAGGATCTGTTTCCGGCCGTACCGCACACCGCGGGTGAATCGATCATCAGCATTTCCGACCTGACGGGGACGAAAATTCCACGGGATGTGAATCTTGAGATCCGGCGTGGCGAAATTCTCGGTATCTCCGGGCTGGTCGGATCGGGGCGAACGGAATTGCTCCGCTGCCTCTACGGGCTCAACTCAATCAGGCGGGGTGAAATCAAAGTCAATCACGTGACGACGCATCCAACTCCCGCCCGCATGATTCGCCAGGGGGTGGGGATCGTCTCGGAAGACCGCAAGCAGGAAGGGCTCGCTCAGACCTGTTCAATTACGGACAACATCACGCTGAGTAACATGTCCCCCTATGCGAAATTTGGATTCCTCAATCTCAGCCAGCGTCAGCAGTCCATGCGTAACTGGATGCAGAAACTGCATGTCAAAGCGCATTCCCCGGAACAGCCGCTGATCGAGCTATCGGGCGGGAACCAGCAGAAGGTGGCACTCGCGCGCGTCATGCATCAACAGGCGGATGTCTATCTGTTCGATGAACCGACCCGCGGTATCGACGTCGGAACCAAGTCGGAAATCTACCGACTGATGGGAGAACTGGCGGCGCAAAACAAGGCGATTGTGTTTGTCAGTTCGTATCTGACGGAACTCCTGGCGATCTGCGACCGGATTGCGGTGATGTCGCGGGGACAGCTATTGGAAGTTCGGCCGCGTGCCGACTGGACGGAAGAGTCATTAATGAGTGTTGCCATCTCGGGTGAAGCCATATGAGTTCGAAAGAGACTAAACCGTCGCCGTCCGAATCAACTACGGAGCCCGGCGCGCTGCGGCGTTTTTTCCGTCGCATCGATTTTTCCAAGGGACTCGCGCAGTTTGGCGTGCTGGTCCTGATCATGCTGTTCTTCTCCGTCGCCGAATGGCTCGTGACCGGTCGCACCAGTTTTTCGACGTCGTTCAACATCATCATGATGGCGTCGCAGGCTTCGACGATCGCGATCGCGGCCCTCGGGATGACGATCATCATCATTGCGGGTGGAATCGACCTTTCCGTCGGCACAGCCATCGCGCTGTGTGGCACGGTCTGCGCCTGGTTCCTACGCGAGGACTATGGTGCCGCCGTAGCGATTCCGCTGACATTACTGACAGGCGTTGTCTGTGGTGCGGTCAACGGAATGCTGATCAGTTTCCTGCGCGTCGTTCCGTTCATCATTACGCTCGGCACGATGTCACTGTTTCTCGGAATCGGCAAGCTGCTGTCCGGTTCCACCACCGTTCGGCCCGATGAAAGTTCACAGGTTCCGCACTGGCTGAGCAACTTCGCGACAACCTCTGCCGACACAACGATTCTCGGCTTGCCACCCGGCGTCTGGACGCTGCTGGCGATCGCTGTCCTGACGTACCTTTTTCTGCGGTATTCGGTTTTCAGTCGGTACATCTTCGCCCTCGGTTCGAATGAATCCACTGCCCGACTGTGTGGTATCAATATCCCCCTGACCAAAATCGCACTCTATGCTCTCGCCGGCTTCTTCGTCGGACTGGCGGGAATGTACCAGTTTTCGGAACTGTCGGAAGGGAGCCCGACCGATGGCGTGGGGCTCGAACTCAAGGTCATCGCGGCGGTGGTGATTGGTGGTGGTTCGCTCAATGGGGGGCGCGGAACGGTGCAGGGAACACTCATCGGTTCCTACCTGATTTTCGTGATCGATAATGGTTGTACGAAGATTGGCTTGCCGAACCACCTGACAGACATCACACTCGGGGTGATCATTATCACTGCCGTCGCGATCGATCAGTGGCGGCAACGCCGTCTCGAACGCTCCTGATCCCTCTTCTGTTGGCGCTCAACCCATTTTCTGGAAAGTTTGTTTTTCATGTGGCCGCACCAACATTTTCTGCAGCTCCGAATGTTACTCCCCGCAATCATGCTGACCGCGCTGGCGTTACCCCTCCGCGCTCAATCGAATACTTCCGAGAATAAGGCGCACCAGAACGTCATGACGTTGGAAACGGCAGCGGGAGAGAGTGCTCCGGTTACGACGGTCGAAGACTGGCAGCAGCGGAAGGCGCAAATCCTGGCCAACATGCAAACGGTCATGGGGCCGCTCCCTGAGCCTGAAAGCCCCGTACCACTCAACATGCAGGTGTTGGAAGAGACAATGATCGGTCCGCTATTGCGGCAGAAGGTCGCATATCATACGGACTCTCCCGATCGAACGGTGAAAGCATATCTTTTCCGGCAGGCTCAAGTCCCCGGGGGAATTGCGGCGATTCTGTGCCTCCATCAGACAACCGGCATCGGAAAGGAAGAACCGGCGGGGATGGGGGGAAATCCGAATCTCCACTACGCTCTGCACCTCGCGCAGCGGGGATACATTACCCTCGCTCCGGATTATCCGACTTTTGGCGAATACGAAATTGATCTGACGCAGGACGAAGCGTATGCCAGCGGCACCATGCGGGCGATCTACGACAACATACGGGCGATCGATCTGTTGCAATCATTGCCGGAAGTCGATGACGAGCGTATCGGCTGCATCGGGCATTCGCTCGGCGGGCACAATACCATGTTCACCTCCGCGTTCGACGACCGCATCAAAGCGATCGTCTCCAACTGCGGTTTCACCCGGTTTCACAAATACTATGGCGGTAAACTCGCCGGTTGGACGAGTGATCGCTACATGCCCATCATCCGCACGAAATACCAGAACGACCCCAACCAGGTTCCGTTCGATTTCCCCGAGATCATCGCCTGTTTTGCCCCGAGGCCGTTTCTCGCCAGCGCTCCGCTGTATGACAGCAACTTTGAGGTCAGCGGTGTGCAGGAAGCCATTGAATCTGCCCTCCCCGCCTACGAGTTATACGGAGCCGGCTCTCATCTGCAGGCCAACTACCCCGTCAGCGAGCACGACTTCCCCGCGGAAGCTCGTGACGTGACGTGGCGATTCTTCGATGAATACCTCGACCACACACCGCTAACCTCACCAAATCCCTGAACCTTCAAATCCCTCCTCACCGAGAACAGTTCCCCCTGATGTCTACTCCAGAAATTAATGGTCTGCTCCAACGAATTGTTGAACTCGAAACCTTGTTCACACACCTGCAACACGATGTGCAGCAGTTGAATGACGTCATCATCGAACAGAGACAGGAACTGGAGAAACTTCATGAAGTGAACGACCGATTGCAGCAGCACATCGAAGATCTCGAAAACCCGGAAGAACGGAATCCCAGTGACGAGCGTCCGCCGCACTATTGAGTACATGATGGTGATTTATATCCGGTGAAATTCGTATTCGCGCCGCGCTTCCTTTATCCCCTTTTCGCCGCCGGCAGGAACTATTGAATTCATGAGTGAAAATGAATATCGGACCACTCCGAGTGACTCTTCGGGCATGCCGAGCGGTATTCCGTACATCATCGGCAACGAAGCGGCGGAACGGTTCAGTTATTACGGGATGAAGGCCATTCTGACCGTCTTCATGACGAAGCATCTGATGGAGAACGGTGACTTGGCCGTCATGTCCAACGACGACGCCAAGGCCGCGATGCATTTCTTTTCCGCGTTCAACTATTTCACACCGATCCTCGGCGCAATCGCGGCGGACTGGTTTCTCGGAAAATACAAAACGATTCTTTCGCTCTCCGTCGTCTATTGCCTCGGGCATCTGGCATTGGCGATTGATGAGACGAGAACCGGACTGACTATCGGACTCACATTGATTGCGATCGGCGCCGGCGGGATCAAACCGTGTGTCTCCGCGCACGTAGGAGATCAGTTTGGTAAGAACGCCTCGCACCTCTTTAACAGGGTCTTCGCGTGGTTCTATTTCTCAATCAACGTCGGCGCGTTTATCTCCACGATCGCCACACCGATCCTGCTTGAAAAATACGGCCCTCATGTCGCGTTCGGCATTCCCGGATTGCTGATGCTGCTCGCCACGATCGCGTTCTGGATGGGGCGACATGAGTTCATACACGTTCCCCCCAAAGGACAGAAATTATGGACGGAACTGCGCGAGCCCGAAACCCGGCGTGCTCTCCTTCGACTCATTCCCATTTACCTGGTCGTTTCAATCTTCTGGTCGTGCTTCGACCAGACCGCCTCTGCCTGGGTTATCCAGGCGGATGATATGGAGCACAGGGTGGGCGAACTCTATATCGGCAGCTGGCGACTCGCCGACACCTTTCCCGCCCTCTCCGAATGGACGATCCTCGATTCGCAAATGCAGGCGGTCAATCCCATACTGGTGTTGCTGTTCATTCCGCTGTTCACCCGGTTTATTTATCCCACCGTCGGCCGTTTTTACACGCTCACCAGTATGCGGAGGATCTGCATCGGGATGTTTCTGTGCGCGGCCTCCTTCGCGATCACCAGTGTGATTCAACAGAAGATCGACGAAAACGGCTCGGGTTACGTGCATATCCTCGCACAAATCTTTCCTTATATCGTGCTCACCATGTCCGAGATTCTGATTTCGATCACGGGGCTGGAGTTTTCTTATACGCAGGCGCCGAACAGCCTTAAATCGATCGTGATGGCGTTCTGGTTTCTTTCCGTTTCGCTCGGCAATCTTGTCACCGCCACCGTCAACCTGATCATTTCCAGAAGCGACGCTCTTTCGCTTGAGGGAGCGAACTACTACTGGTTTTTCACCGGCCTCACGTTCGTTGCCGCGCTCGTCATGATGGGTATCGCGTTCTTCTACCAGGAAGTGATGTTCGTACAGGGGACGGAAGAAGTCGCCGAGGGAACTGCACACTAATTACAACTACCGGATTTTTTCGCGGCGGACCACTGGTCAGCGGTCAACCGATCATTTACAACTAAAGGCATTCCGCATGCGATAGAAGCGCGGAACTGTATTTATTTCCAACACGGAGATTGAGAGCCACATTCTGAAAGGAATTCTTTGATGCACTTGCGAAAACTGTCTGCCCTGATGTTGTTGCTGGCTCTCGCCCCTTGGATGGCGGGCTGTGCTTCCGAAGAAGAGTTCAGCGAATTCGAAGCCACTCCCGAGGTAATCGAGGATGATCATGATCATCACGAGCATGGCCCGCACGATGGCCACCTGATCGATCTGGGTGAACACGCTTATATGGCGGAAGTCGTCTACGATGCCACCAATCATGCCCTCGGCGTTTACATCCTGGATCATGACGAGATGAAAGCATTCCCCATTGATCAGCAGGAAATCAAAGCCCATCTGCACTTCGGCGATGAAGAACAGGAATTCACGCTCGCTGCTAAACCGCAGGAAGGGGAAGCCGAAGGAAAATCGTCCTACTTCGAACTCGCTGGCAATGAAGAGATCAAAGAACATGTGACCGATGTGGAAGATCTCGAAGGTGAGATCATCGCCACGATCGAAGGGGAAACTTACGAAGGCATGCTCTCGCATGATCACGACGACCATGACCACGGTCATGATCACTAGACTTTACTCATCCTGCAAAGCCATTTGCGATACAGCTTGATTAAACGTGGCCAACACTGATTAAGCTCCCGGAGGCGATTCATCTATCTTGCCCTCGGGAGTTTTTTATTGCGCTGCGGGAAAGGAAACTACCCGGCTTCCGGCGGGGCGGATGGCCTGTCCGTCCCCTCTCGGGTAACTTCCTGCGGCTGCAACGTTCCCTCTTCGAGCCGGAACAGCAGGTCGGCCAGATGGACAGCTTCTTCCATGCTATGGGTGATGTGCAACGTCGTCGTGTGAAAGTGCTGCTTGACTGTCTGCAGAACAGAATACATTTCCAACCGGGTCTGTTCATCGAGGGCCGAGAGAGGTTCATCGAGACAGAGCACACTTGGATGAAAAGCCAGCGCCCGACCGAGCGCGATCCGTTGCTGTTCGCCTCCACTAAGCCCCTTGATTCCCCTGTCGAGAAGGTGGCTTAAACCCAGGACCTCCGCCAGTTCCTTGACCCGTTCGTCCCGTTCGCGCGCGGACCATTTGCGAATTTCGAGGGCGAAGCCGAGTTGTTCCCGGACGTTCAGGCTGGGAAAAAGTGCGGCCTCCTGCGGAACAAAGCCAATATCCCGCATGCCCGGTTTCGCGTCGGTGACGTCTGCCCCATCAATGAGAATGCGGCCACTGACGACCGATTTCAGTCCGCACAGCCCTTCCAGCAGCGTCGTCTTGCCGCAACCGGTGCGTCCCATGAGGACAGCATATTTGCCGCGAGGGATCTCGAAGTTCACGTTTTCGAGACGAAAGCTACCCGCCTGAAGGGTGAGATTTTCGACCTGAATCATGGTACGGGACCGGTATGGCGGGGCGGAACGGGGCGGGTTTAAGCTCAGCGTGCTCTTACAGTAAACGATGGCTCTCGCCGTTTCAACGCTTTGACCTGCTGCCGTCAAACTCGACTCAGTTTGCCTCCATCCCCTTTCGCCAAGCCGGAGGTAATTGCCGCAGTCTTTGCAGTTTCACCCGTCTCGTTAACCGCTACATCTGGAACTCGGATTGAATGCGATGTCACAGCACACGGGCCAAGGGGAGTACGCATCAATTTTGAGTAGCGCCGCTCCGATAGAATTAATAGAAACGCAACAATTGATACCTCGCCCGCGAAAGCCCTGCAGCGATTCGAATCTCGACTGGGACCTCTCGCTTGGTGCGATGTTCTTGTTGGGGACAATTCTCGCTGATCCGGGACGGTGAATCACGAACGCCGCTTTCCCCAACCATCTCGCAGAACTCTTTCAGGAATTCAGGGCTCCCAGTTCGCCAAGGTCATCACCGGTGCCAAGGGGGCTCAGTCAGGAAACGCTCATGTCGGAACAGGACGCACGCACACTGGAACAGAAATTCGCGGATCTCCAGCGCGAAAATGAACAACTCAAATCACAGCTGATGCAGAGCCAGAAGATGAGCAGCGTCGGGGCGTTGGCTGCCTCAATCACGCATGAGTTCAATAACATCCTGACGACAACCATCAACTATGCGAAGATGGGCCTGCGGCATACCGATGAAGCGACCCGCGAAAAGGCGTTCACGAAAATCCTGAATGCCGGACAGCGCGCCGCGAAGATCACAACCGGCATGCTCTCTTACGCTCGTAATCACAACGAACAGAAAGAGGCGACCGACCTGGTACAACTGGTGGAAGAGGTCCTCGTACTGGTCGAGAAAGACCTGCAGATTCACCGCGTCAACCTGGAGACCCGCTTCGAAGGCCGTCCGTTTGCCAATGTGAACGCCAACCAGGTGCAGCAGGTCTTGCTCAACCTGATCGTCAACGGTCGGCAGGCCATGGAAGGTGGCGGTCGTATGGTGATTGGCGTGCTCGCGAACCGCGAAGCCAACACCGCCGAAATCTCGGTGCGTGACAGCGGAACGGGCATTCCCGCCGAGCAACTGCAGAAGATCTTCCAGCCCTTCTACACCACCAAAAAGGCGGATGCCCGCGGTCAGGGGGGCACAGGCCTTGGCCTGTCCATGTGCCGCGAAGTGATCGAAGCCCACCAGGGTCGGATTCGCGTTGAGAGCCAGGTTGGTGAGGGAACTACCTTCACCCTGCGGTTTCCGCTCTTCGTCGGTCAGGGAGACAGCCCGGCCAATTTGCGGATGCACCACCTCGCCAGCTGAGGCGAGGCCGGGTTAAAGCTCCCATTAAAGGCTCAAGTCGCCGGGCGGCGGCGTGCGGGAGAGGGTTTCGCGTTGTCAGCGTTGGATTCCATCCATTATGATAACGCGCGTTCTACTTCGCTCACGCTCACAGGCTTCCCTGTTCCATGCCCGAACTTCCACCCGACATTCGTATCCGCCAGGCGATCCTCGCTGATCTCAACAAGCTGCAGGACTTCATCACTCCCTTTGTGGAGCAGAACAAGATTCTGCCGCGAACAGTGGATGAACTGAACCTGCTCGCCCACAGCGGATTCGTCGCGTTTCGCGATGATGAGATCATCGGCTTCGCTGCGCTCGAGATCTATTCTCCCAAGCTAGCGGAGATCCGCAGCCTCGCCGTGAAAGATGAGTACCAGGGGGTCGGTGTCGGTAAGAAACTCGTAGAATCGTGCATTGAGCTGGCTCGGAACAAAAATGTCCTCGAAGTGATGGTGGTCACCTCGCGTGAGGAGTTCTTCCAGTCATGCGGCTTCGACTTCACCCTGCCCGGACAGAAGAAAGCCCTCTTCATTCAGACCCGTGAATAGCCGTCCCGCAGCGGAGGCCTTTAACAGAAGCTGTCACTCGACGATCGTCGCTTTTTTGATGTAGTCGAGTTTCGGGTACTGGGCCTTGAGGAACGCATTCCCCTGCTCCGCGATCTGTCCCTGGAACTGCGACGGACGTTCGCCGTAACCGTCGTACAATTTGTCGACGACGTCCATTCCCGAGACGACCTCACCAACCGGCGCGAAGCCCATCTGGTCGAGATTCGAGTTATTGGCGAAGTTGATGAACATCTGCGTCGTCCGCGAGTTCGGAGCCCCCGTGGCGGCGAAGGTCACGCGTCCGCGCGTATTCGATTTCTTCACGCGATCATCCTTGAGCGGCATGTTGCGGTATTTCTTGTTCATTTCCGCATCGTCACTGATACCGAACTGAGCCATAAAGCCGTTCACAACGCGGAAGAACGCGACATCATCAAAGAATCCAGCCTCGACGAGTTCCTTGAACCGGTCGGCGCCGCGGGGTGCCCAGTCCGGATGAACTTCGATGACGACATCCCCTTGAGTAGTTTCGAATTTCACCTTGAACGTCGGAGTCTCCTCGGCGGCCTGTTCCGGTTTCTTGACGGGGGCCTCAGACTCCGCGCTCGCGAGTTGGACCGCTCCTTCACGGGCATTGTTGGATGCGCTGGAATTCTCCGATTCCAGCGACGCTGTCTCGGGTGAGGTGGAACAACCAGCAATAAAGAAACAGAAGCTACTCAACAGGGTGAAGGCAAAGTAACGGGACATAGTCGAATCTCTCTGAAATCAAATCCTGCAGGTGGATTTCGAACGTTGAAAATGTGGCCGCGAGGCAGCGGAGATCTCGTGCGGCAGACGCGTCAGATTATCAGATGCACTGGGCTGCAGAAATGCCAAACCTGATTAACGCCCTGAAATTAAGATTTCCACCGGGAGCGTATTCCGATCAAACCATACATTTTACCTGATCAGATCACCCGATCAGACGGCCTCCGCGGGCAGGAGAAGCGGCGACGGGAAGCGAAAACGAATTTCGGTTCCGCATGAGCCTTAGAGTTTCACCCGCTTTTCTCTATGATCGATTTCCCTATGATCAACGCTCGGAAGCCATTTTCCGTCATTCCGCTTTCCGCCTCAAGGAGTCCCCATGTCTGCCGCCGTAGTTTACGTCACCATGCCTGACGCCGAGCAGGCGGAGTCTCTCGCCCGGACTGTTGTCGAAGAACGACTCGCCGCCTGCGGGAATATTCTGCCCGGCATGACCTCCGTCTATCGCTGGGAAGAGGAAGTGCAGTCCGCTGGCGAATGTCTCCTTCTGTTCAAGACGACGCGCGATCGGGTCACCGATCTGATCGCGCGTGTGAAGGAACTTCATTCGTACGACGTTCCCTGCATTACCTCCTGGCCGATTTCTGATATCCTTCCCGAATATTTCCAGTGGATCAAGGAATCTACCGAGACGCCCTGACCTCTCTCCTCCACCGCCTGACTTTTACCGGGAATCTCCTCTCCATGCCGGTCATTTATGAACATCACCTGACCGTTCAGCAGTCCGAAATTGACGGACACGGCCATGTGAACAATGTCTTCTACCTCCACTGGATGCAGGATGCCGCCGTCGCCCATTCACGCGAGCAGGGTTGGCCCAATTCCCGCTACCGCGAGATGGGGCTCGGCTGGGTTGTTCGCACTCACGCCATCGAATACCTGCGCGAAGCCTTTGTCGGCGAAGAAGTGATGGTCCGCACCTGGGTCGCCGACATGAAGAAAATCACGTCCCTCCGACGTTACGAAATCGTCCGTCCCAGTGATGGCGAGGTTCTTGTGAAGGCGTCGACCAACTTCGTCTTTATGAACAGGGCTGCCGGCAAGATTGCGCGGGTACCCGAAGAAGTCATCAACAGCTTTGAAGTCCTGGCAGACTAAGAGTAACCAGCGGTTTACGTTCCCGATCGCGATTTCGCCTGCTCCCTGATAAACCAGGTCGCAGCGATCAGGGCGATGATGAGTGATACGATGATCAACGGCAGCGGAAGATGCTCGCGATATTCCCCGGCCCAGTCGACGTACTCGGCGATTTCGTCGGGGAAGGACGAGACAGTGATGAGCAGGCCGTTGTGCACGACGTGGAAAAACATTCCCGGAAAAAGGGAACCGGAATGCCACCGCATCAGGCCGATCAGAATGCCCAGCGCGAAGCTCGGAAAAAACCGGACATACATCATGTCGGCCGTGGCGAGCACATGAAACAGACCGAACAGAAATGCGGTCAGGAAAATCGTCGTCCATTTTGAATAGGACGTCCGACAGGCGGAGAACAGGAAACCGCGGAAGAAGATCTCTTCGCAAACGGCCGGCACGAT
>PABD01000159.1 GCA_002702685.1 Planctomyces sp. | reverse complement strand
CTTTATCCAGCTCTTCCGGATGCGCGGTGGCTTCTGCCGTGTCGGCGCGGAGGTCGTCGAAGGTCATCTTCAGTTCTTTCACCGCGCCGCCCCCGATGACGATCATCATTAACAGGAACGAAACGAGGCTGACGCCGAGCACGATTAACCAGATGTTTAACCAGAGCATTTTTTGATTTTCCAGTTTGAGTTGTTCGTTCAGTTTCGATCAGGCCTGATTCGGTTTTGTAGGCTCGGTCCGATAGGTCATCATCGAAACGACCACATAACCAATCGTGGCGAGGGCGAAGGTGGCGAGGGTCATCACGTCTTTGGTGACGTGGAGCGAATCGGGGAGAAGACTCAAGTTGTGCAGCGTGGAGTCGAGCCAGACGACGGGGGTTTCCAACGCCAAGACGCCGAGCAGACCGAGCAGGATGGCGGTGATTGCTCCTTCATTCGTGCCCCGTTTCCAATAGAGGCCCCCGACGATCGTGGGGAGCGCCCCGGCGAAGTAAATTGTGCCGGTGATTGCCATGTACGACCAGAGTTCATCCCCCAGTTCGTACCAGAGCCCCCACACCAGCAGGAGAATACCGATGACCACAATAGAGATGCGCGTGATGAGGATGCGGGTCCGCTGGGAGAGCGGGCCGAATAATGGACCGCAGATATCCTGCGTGATGACACTCGCCCAGGTGAGTAGATAACTGTCATGCGTCGACATGAAGGCGGCCAGCATCCCGGCGGCGATGATCCCGAGGAGACCGGTGGGGATGAGTTTCGCCAGGTAGAGCGGCATCGCCGCGAGCGAGCTGACTTCTCCTGTCTGCACCTTCTCCATCAGTTCGGAACCGAGCTCGACGTTCGACGAAAAATATGCAAACGTTCCGAGCCCGAACATCACCGGGATGGCACGGCGGGCGAGGAGTGGAATGGCGGACCAGAAGTAAAGCTGCCGCGCCACTTTGGTGTTTTTCACCGAGAGGGTTCGCGACGCGGTCGTGGGCCAGAGAAAACAGGCAGCGCCTACGACCAGCACATCTTTAAATAGAGTCATCCAGCCGATGCCGTTCCGGTCCGTTTCGGTGACGACATTAAAAGCCCCCACCGGTTTGAGGCTGTCGAAGGGATTGACGTAGCCGTGTTGTTCTGTTGCGATCGCCCGCATGCCGTCGAGTCCGAGGTCCCCCAGAATGAAACCGCACACAATCAGCAGTGAAATGCCCAGCACGAAGAACTGAATCAGGTCGGTGATGACGACCGATACCATTCCACCAAGAACCGTATAGAACAGCACCAGTGCAAGCATGATCGTCATGACCCACTTGAGCAGATCGGGATTGTCCATCCCCGTCAGCGCGGCGACGAAAATGGAGCCCGCTTTCAGGAACAGTCCCATGTTGAGCACGCCGGCGAGGACCATCACCGTGCCCCCGAGGACACGCACGGTGGTGGAGTAGCGGGTCTGATAGTATTCGGGAATCGTCATCACCTCGGATTCGCGCAGTTTCACCACGACGAAGCCGGTTGCGCCGACGATGATCAGTGCGACGAATTCCAGTACACCGATATAAAGGGCTCCATACTGCTGCAGGAACCCCAACTGGGCCATGTAGATGACGGTCACCAGCCCGAGTTCCGTTCCGGTCATGCTGGCTAGGGCCAGTCGGATGCGGAGGGTGCGCCCGGCGACGAGGTAGTCCGAAAGGTCACCGACATATTTGTTGGCCCACAGGCCGACGACGGCGGAACCGGCGATATAGATAATGACGATCGCCCAGTCGAGCGGCATGAAGTTCGTTTGAAATAGTTCCATCCGTACAGGTCTTTCGCCTTGTTCTGGAGCGGGAAATGATGTCTGTTGAGAAAACTGAGGAATCTGAGCCGGTCAGTTCCGATCCGAGCTGACTGTCAGTGAATCCGGCGGTCGGACGACAGGAACGAGCGGAGTCCCCGTTTTCTGTCTCACACGAGCTGTCTGGGGACCATAAGTCCCAAAATGTCCGTACAAAAGGGCCTGACAGTGGTTGATTTGGCACGGCCCGGTTCATTAAAATGCCGCTTCGATTTTCGGGGAGCAACAGGGGTACAGCTGTCGAGCTCGTCTCTTCCGGCGGGTTGCCCACGAACATCACCAGCCTACCCGGCTCGATTTATTTCTACAAATCAACTGCTGGCGGTTTCTGGATTTCCGGCTTTTTCGAGAACACTTCAAAAGCAAAAAGTTCTCGTCGTCGCTGATCACGGGCTTCTGTTGAAACAGGATGTCAACTGGTTGTCCTATCCGTCTCTTGAACCGTCGCCGAACTGAACATAACACGATTAGATTACAATTGGAGTTGGTCCCGTGACTATTGACAAAAGTTTACGCCGTGGAAGCCGCCTCGTTCGCAGCCGCAATGTATTGACACGAGATGAGCGTATTGAACGCCTGGAAATGGAAGAACGCTGGGACGACGACACCTCTTCCCCCATCGGCCTGCCTAAGGTCCGCGTCATCAAGACCGTTGTCGGTAAGAAGAAAAAGAAAAAGGCCAAAGACGACGAAAAGTAAGTCGACTTGTCGGTCACCGATCTCCGTGGTTTGTTTCAAAGCCAGCGGGGTCGACCAGCTATTGCTCAAAAACGCCTGCAACGGCAAAACTTGCAGGCGTTTTTCTTTGCGCGCCAATGAATCAGGTTGTCGTTTGATCATCGTTATCCGTCACGCTTCTACAATTAAGAAGAAATGAAGCCAAGCTCGGCAAATGAGACCATGCCGATTAAACAACCTGCAGCGGAATTGCCGATCAAACCGGTATTCATGTACGTGAAATCGAACTCATTACCTTTCCTTGAGATGGATGGCTGTTCCGGATTGCCCGAATAGCATGGGGCGTTCATCAGGAGGGACTGCGGATCGGGTTCACCTGGCGGAGACGAATGCGGAATGCAGCTGGTTGGTAATATTCGGGCGCTGGTGGGGAAGTTGCCGAAGGCATTAATCACGGTCGAGGCCAATAGAAGCCTGGAACGCATGAAGCGATGCCGTAAGGTGCAGCGACGCCTGTTGAAAGAACTGCTCTGGATGCATCGCGAAAGCCATTTTGCGCATGCCTACAAGCTCGATCGCATGAGTACGATCGACAACTTCCGCAAGTATTTCCCGGTAACCAATTTCGAAGACTACCGGCCGTACATCGAACAACTCAAAAAAGGGAACCTGCGCGCACTCCTGGGGGCGAACAGTAAGCTGCTCATGTTCTCTTTGAGTTCAGGGACGACCTCGGAATCGAAATTCATTCCGATCACGGACCGCTTTCTCAAGGATTACCGCCGGGGCTGGCGCAATTGGGGAGTGCGTGTTCTGAACGAACATAAACCCGTCTGCACGCGATCGATCGTGCAATTGACGAGTGACTACGACAAGTTCCGCACTCCGGGGGGAACGCCGTGCGGTAATATCAGTGGCCTCGTCGCGGCGATGCAGCTGAAGATCGTCCGCGCCATGTACACGATCCCGTCTATCGTCAGCAAGATCGAATCGCCCGAGAAGAAAACCTACACAGCGCTCAGGCTCGCGCTCACCGATTCAGAAGTCGCGATGCTGACGACCGCTAATCCGAGCACGCTCATTCACTGGACGCGGTTTGCCGAGTCCCATGCCGAAGACCTGATCCGCGATATTCACGACGGCACACTCTCCGTCGAACTCGATCACACAGTACAACGGGAACTGGACCGAAAGGTCTCACGACCGGAGCCTGTGCGGGCGCGAAGGTTGCACAAGATCTTCGAGCGGCACGGCACCCTCGTTCCCAAAGAAGTCTGGCCGAACTTATCGGTGCTGGCCGTCTGGACCGGTGGCAGCGCCGGCGCGTTCCTGCCGAAACTGCACGAACTCTTCGGTGATATTCCTGTGCGGGATCATGGACTCTCCGCGAGCGAAGGTCGGATGACAATTCCTGTTGAAGATGGGATCGCGCCGGGGATTCTCGATGTCGAATCGCATTACTTCGAGTTCATTCCGGCGGAAGAATACGAAACCAGCAATCCGACGATTCTGGAAGCACACGAACTCGAAGCGGGGCAGGATTATTACATTCTGCTGACGACTTCCAGTGGGTTCTATCGCTACGACATTTGTGATGTCGTGCGCTGCACCGGGTTTCATGGTTCGACTCCCATGTTGCGTTTCCTCCACAAGGGGGCTCACATCTCGAATGTGACAGGCGAGAAGATCACTGAGTTTCAGGCTGTGGAAGCGATCGATAACGCCAAACGACGACTTGGTCTCTCGTTCGAATACTTCACCCTGGCTCCCACGTGGAGCGATCCTCCGTTCTACCACGTCGTCAGTGAGGAACTGGCGGATGGGGATCACCGCGCCTCGCGAAGTGTAGCCGAGCAGTTTGCCGCCGAGGTCGACCGTGAATTGCAACGCCTCAACTGCGAGTACAAAGAGAAACGCGAAAGCGGCCGCCTGGAGAACGTGCGTTGGCATTGCATCCCGCATGCAGCCTGGTTGCAGTTCTCCCGCACGCGACAGATGAATGTCGGCGGCAGCTTCGAGCAGTACAAACACCCCTGCCTGTCACCGAGCCTCACCTTCCTGGACGAACTTCAGAAAGCGGCCACGGAAATCAAAGTTCGTGAAAAGAACATCATTCGATTGCAGACAACGGGCCGCGCCGCTTCCTGATCCCCGAGATCAGTCGACGTAAGTATCAATCCCTCCAGAATTTCCGGAGGGGTGTGAATCGGTGAATGCCGAGTTTCTACTCTGGCTAACCGGTTTCTGTATCTGGTAAGATAAAGGTACGTTTATCCGTCGCCGAGAGGGGCGGCGGAGACGACTTCTCTCTCCTTTCAATCTACCAGGTATTCATCGTGCGTGATTTCACGTCATATCACCTTAGTGCCTGTCTGGCCTTATTTTGCGGATTGTTCATCGGTCCCCAGACAGCGTTTGCAGCGGACGAGATTGATTTCAATCGCGACATCCGCCCGATTCTTTCCGCCAAGTGCTTTCAATGTCACGGTCCGGATGCGCGCTCGCGCGAGGCTGATCTGCGGCTCGATACCCGCGAGGGTCTTCTCGGCGCCGATGGGAATGCGGGCGTCGTCACACCCCACAAGCTGGATCAGAGTGAACTCTTTCGCCGTTTGACTTCCACGGAAGACTACGAGCGCATGCCCCCCGTGGACTCGGATCTCGAATTGACTGAAAGCGAAATCGCGAACCTCAAAACGTGGATTGAAAACGGAGCGCATTGGGCTGGTCACTGGGCTTACATCCCCCCCGCGATGCCGGAAATCCCCGAAGTCGAGTCCGAAGACACATCGCTGGCGGACATCGATCGGTTTGTTGTGCGTACGCTCGCCGAGAACGAGTTGGAACTTTCGCCGGAAGCCGACCCGATCACGCTCGCGCGGCGATTATCTTTTGACCTCACCGGTCTTCCGCCCCGGGAGGATATGGTCGCTCCCTTTCTGGCGAATCCCTCTGCTGACGAATATGAAAAATTGGTGGATCGCCTGATGGCCTCGCCGCACTTTGGCGAACGGTTGGCGATGTACTGGCTCGATCTCGTCCGTTACGGCGACACCATCGGTTACCACAGCGACAACGCTCAGCATATCTCTCCGTATCGTGACTATGTCATCGATGCTTTCAATGACAATAAACCCTTCGATGAATTCACCCGTGAGCAACTGGCGGGTGACCTGTTGGAATCGCCGACGACCGAGCAGATCGTCGCGACCGGTTACAATCGTCTGAATAAAAAGACGGAAGAAGGGGGCGCGCAACCCGAAGAGTACCTCGTGAAGCACGCTGCTGACCGAGTGCGCACCACCGCCGGAGCATGGCTCGGAATCACGATGGGTTGCGCGGAATGTCATGATCACAAATATGACCCGTTTACCACGCGGGACTTCTACAGCATGGCGGCGTTCTTCGCGGACATTCAGGAAGTCGGTCATTACCGCGCGCAGAATCATCCACCGTATATTGAGCTGGGTATCGATGAGGAACTCGTCAAGGAGAAATTGCGACTGGAGGATGAACTGTCGGCGCTCAAGAATCCTGATTCAAGCGATAAGTCGCTTTCAGATGAGGAACGGGCCGGGCAGGTGAAAGAAGTCGAATCACGACTCGCTGAAGTAACCGGGGAACTCGAAAAGCAATCTCAGAACAGCCGGAAGTCGATGATCACGGTCTCGGTTCCCCCGAGAGAAGTTCGCGTGTTGCCGCGTGGTAACTGGCTCGACAAAACGGGTGAAGTGGTGCAGCCCGCTTTGCCTGAATCATTGGTTGAAACGCAACCTGCGGAAGAGCGTTTGAATCGGCTTGATCTCGCCAACTGGCTGGTTTCGGAAGAGAATCCGCTCACCGCGCGGGTCTTCATGAATCGGATGTGGAAACTGTTCTATGGTCATGGCCTGTCGCGCCGACTGGACGATGTCGGCAGTCAGGGAGAATGGCCGACGCATCCGGAACTACTGGACTATCTCGCTCTCGACTTTCAGAACCACGGTTGGGATGTCAAACGCGCGATCCGGAATCTGGTACTGACTCGGACGTATCGACAGACATCATTCGCGTCACCGGAACTGCTGAAGCGGGATCCGGAGAACAAGTTGCTGGCGCGGCAGTCGCGTTGGCGTCTGGATGCGGAAATTATTCGCGATAATGCGCTGGCGACATCAGGTCTCCTCGTAGAAACGATAGGTGGTGAAAGCGTCAAGCCGTATCAGCCGGCGGGTTACTGGCAGCATCTGAACTTCCCGACTCGGTCGTGGGAACACGACAAGAATGAGAATCAGTACAGAAGAGGGCTTTATGTTTTCTGGCAACGTACGTTTCTACACCCTAGCCTCCTCGCTTTTGACGCACCTTCCCGCGAAGAGTGTACGGCGGAAAGGCCGATCTCCAATACCCCCAAAGCCGCGCTGACTCTACTGAATGACCCCAGTTACGTGGAGGCGGCGCGGTATTTTGCCGTCCGTTCCCTCCAGGACGAAACCTCCCTCTCTGCAGCCGAGCGTATTGAACAACTATGGACTGACGCCCTGACCCGCTCGCCCTCCTCGACGGAACGGGAAGTCCTGCTCGAATTGCAAAAATCCCAACACGACTATTATCAACAGCATCCCGATGAAGCGGCAGAATTGCTGACGGTCGGGATGAAACCTGTTTCGGAAGAGCTCGATCCTGTAGCTGTGGCTTCGTGGACGGCGGTTACACGCGCGATCATGAACCTGCATGAATTCATCACGCGCAATTAAGACAGAAGCGAAGTCTGAAACCGAGTTTCCCAACGAGAACGTATCATGACAACGGAGCCCGACATCAAGTTGATCAACGGATTCCTGGAGGATCCGGATCACCTGTTTCGCGAATTGCGGTTCACCGTGAACTGGGATGAGCGGATGCGTGCTCGAAAAACGGCGAGCTTCGGTGTCTCCTACGACTATTCCGGTCTCACGTATCCTGAATCACCGATTCCGGAATACCTGCAGCCGGTATGTGATCAGATCGAAAGCACGATCGGATTCGCGCCCAACAATTGCCTGTTGAATTATTATCCCGATGGAGAATCTTCCATGGGTTACCACTCGGACTCTTCGGAGGAACTCCTCGAAGGAACGGGAGTGGCGATAGTTTCACTGGGATCCGGGCGCCACATCTGGTTTCGCAGCAAGGCAGATAAGGAACAGCAGTACAAATACCTGCTCACCAGCGGGAGTTTGTTGTACATGGATCAAGCTTTGCAGGAGGACTGGTTACACGCGATTCCCAAAGAGCCGGATGTCGGCGAACGTATCAGCATGACGTTCCGTCATATCATCAAGAACGAACGCGCGAGCGAATAGCAAAACCGACGAATCATCACATACGATTTACGCGATCAAAAATTACCGAGAATTCTCATGACGAGTCATTCAAATTCCATCGAAAACCAGCTGCTGCGGCGGACCTTTCTTAAGCGGTCGACTCTCAGTGTGGGGACCGTGGCGCTCTCTTCGCTTCTCGCCCCCGCCCTGCTCGACCCATCGCGGGCCGCGGCGAACAATACAACGTCCCTTGGACTGGAACCAGCGCTCGGTTCAACACCGCACTTTCCGGCGCGGGTGAAACGCGTCATCTTTCTCAGTATGTCGGGGGGGCCATCCCAGTTCGAGACCTTCGATTCGAAACCGAAGCTGGATGAGATGCACGGTAAGCCGATGCCGGCCTCGGTAACGAGTGGTCAACCGATTGCGCAACTGCAGGGACAGGAACTGTACTGCCAGAAGTCGTTGTACAAGTTCAATCGGTACGGGGAGAGCGGTCAGCAGATCAGCGAACTCTTCCCGCACATCGGAGGCGTGGCGGATGACATTTGCATCATCAAGTCGATGCACACGGATCAGATCAATCACGACCCCGCCAATACTGTGATGAATACCGGGACGTCCATTTCCGGACGTCCGAGCATGGGATCGTGGCTGCTGTATGGTCTGGGTTCCGAAAGCGCGGATCTGCCGGGCTTCGTGGTGTTGACGAGTAAAGGAGGCCGTAACCCCCAACCGATCGCCACCCGGCAATGGCACAGTGGATTTCTTCCGGGGCGATACCAGGGAGTCGAATTCTATTCGACGGGAGACCCGGTTCATTTTGTGCGGAATCCTGCGGGCGTGAGTCGTAACAATCAGCGTCAACTGGTCGATGCGATCGGGCAATTGAACAAGCTGGAACAGCAACAGCGTTTCGACCCGGAAATTGAAACACGAATCAACCAGTACGAGATGGCATTCCGCATGCAGGCCTCGGTTCCGGAGTTAATGGATATCACCGATGAGCCGCAGCATGTGCTTGACATGTATGGAACAGAGGGGGCGGATGGATCGTTCGCTTATAACTGTCTCCTCGCGCGGCGGCTGGCGGAACGGGGCGTGCGATTCATTCAGCTGTATCACCGGGGCTGGGACCATCACAATGATTTGACGACATTCATGCCGATCTGCGCGGAGCTGACGGACAAACCGACGGCGGCGCTGATTCAGGATCTCAAACAGCGGGATATGCTGAAAGACACGTTGATCGTCTGGACGGGCGAGTTCGGACGGACACCGATGGCCCAGTCCAACAAGGGGAACTCGGCTGGCCGGGATCACCATATGCGATCCTTCAGCCTGTTCATGTGTGGGGGCGGCATTCGGGGCGGCCAGACCTACGGAGCGACGGACGATCTGGGTTATCACGCGGTCGAAAACCCCGTTCACGTGAATGATCTGCACGCCACAATGCTGCATCAGCTTGGAATCGATCACAAGAAGCTGACTTACTTCTACCAGGGCCGCAAATTCCGACTGACCGATGTCGCCGGCGAAGTCCTGCACGATGTACTGGTTTGATTGATGTACTGATTTGATTGATGTACTGGTTTGATCGGTTGCAGGAGTTAGTCAGCAGGGATCGCCCTGTGCCCGTTCGGCAAGTTCTGCTTCCCGAAGGATTTTACGGCTATCTTCCCGCGGTTTCCCGTTATACTGAATAGAGTCTCTTTCGCTACTTATTTTTAACATCTACGGGCTATTATAATACCTGGGTGGCTGCCTTTTGTCGCCTCGGGTTGATGTCAATTCAAGATGTCTGCGATGTCAAGGTGTGCATAGCAGACAGTTGTATCATGATGCTGCCGCGGCCAGATTCAGTCGCCTGGTTGCGGTGCCAATAATCCGAACCATTTATGGCCCAGAAACCCTCCGAAGATAAGACACAGCCGAAGGCCGAATCCAGAGCTTCAAAACGATCAAAATCTACTGGCTCTTCCCGCAAGATGTTCAGTAAGTTTGAGATCCAGAAGAAACTGGGTTCGGGTGGTATGGGTGCGGTCTATCTCGCGCAGGACACCGAACTGGGACGGCCGGTTGCCCTCAAGATTCTTCCCAAGGACAAGGCCGACAACCCGACGCTGCTGAAACGATTCAAATCGGAAGCGCACGCCGCCGCCAACCTGAAGCATGATAACATCGTCATGGTGTATGGTGCGGGAGAGCACGAGGGTTATTACTACATGGTGATGGAGTACGTCGAAGGCGTCGACGTCCATCGGCTCATCGCGAAGAAAGATCAGCTCTCGGTCAAGCGATCGATTGAAATTATAAAGCAGGTCGCCGCCGCACTCGCTCATGTCAGCGGCAAGGGAATTGTCCACCGCGATATCAAACCCTCCAACCTCTTCATTCAGCGGGATGGAACCGTCAAGCTGGGTGACCTTGGCCTCGCCCGTTCCATTGAAGAAGCCGAAGAAGCGGGTGTCACCCGCGCGGGGACGACGGTTGGCACCGTTGACTACATTTCTCCTGAACAGGCGCGCAACAGCAAAGCGGCTGATATTCGCAGCGACATCTATTCGCTCGGTTGCACCTGGTATCACATGCTGACGGGACTTCCTCCCTTCCCTGATGGTAGCCTGACCAACAAGCTGCACGCGCATGCCGTCAAGCCGCCGCCGAATCCTCAGATTCTGAACGAAGCGGTTCCCGATGGTGTGGTCGCCATTCTGCATCGCATGATGGCCAAGCGTCCTGAGGATCGGTATCAGACACCCGAAGAACTGATTGAGGATCTGGAACGCTCGGTGCTGACGAAACAGGACATCGCCAATACGGTGCTGGCGTCGTTAGCGGACGAAGAAGAAGAGTTCATCCAGTCGGCATCGATCACTCCTCTTCCCGCTTCGACAGGTGTTTCCGCTCCTACTCCACCGATGCCCGGGCCTTACAAGCCTTCGGCGAAAACGGCCGCGGTGGAGGAGCCCGAGAACGAAAGAACGATCGCAACGACCGAAGCGAAAACGCCGAGACCAATGAGTCTCCCCGCGAACTCATCGGTGCGGAAAATGGCGATCCCTCATCGAGTGGATGGCACCGTTGGCTCGCGTGACGATGATTCCTTCCGTCTGCAGGTCGATCCGCTGAAGCTGGTCCTCATGGGGGGAGGGACATTAGTTGTCGTCGGGTTCATTATCTATGCCGCGATTCTCTTCTTCCAGGGCGACACGACGGACGAAGCACGCGAGAACCGGGGGCAGGACGCGAATGCCGCTTCCGAAGACGATCAGGATGCGACGGACGACGAAGGAAACGATGAGGAAGCTATCAACGCGGTCACAGTTAAGGGAGAAGAAAAGCAGGAACCGGCGAAACTGAATGATTCCTTTTTCGAACAGTTGAGTCAGGATCAGCGGAAACATCTCCAGAATGTGACGTGGCTCAAAAAGTATTATCTTCCCTCCGATCGTCCGCGCCTCGACTCGCTGCAGGTCTTCAGCTACGCGAATCGAGATTCCACCAAAGGTTTTCCCACGATTACGGAGGCTTATAAAAACGCGCCGAATAAGGGGGCCGTCATCGAAATCCGCGGCAACAGACCGCTCGATTTGAGTTCCCTGCGTCTCATTCCGGGGCAACATATCGTACTGCGGGGGATTCCCGAAAATGATGGTTCGCGGCCCGTTATCATGGTCAGGCCGAGCGATCAGAAGCCGCTGTTCGAACTGAATGACAGCCAACTGGTCCTCGAAAACCTGCACGTGATCCTGCTCCCTCCCGGCCCGATTGCCGGAACCTTGCAACCGATGTTCGAATTGTCGAAAGGAGAGCTGGTTCTGAGAAAGGTGTCGATCTCGACGACGATTCCCGCCGCGCTCAATGTCATTGAAATGACAGCCGCTCCGGGCGATTCGAATCGCGTCGTTCTCGAAGAGGCTGTTGTTCGCGGTGATCGTCTGACAGTTCTGAACAATGTGGGGCCCGGTGATGAAGTGATCGCCGCCCAAAGTCTCCTGTTGAATAAGTCCGCCCCACTGATCCGGATGACGAAGGATGCGAGCGGAAGCGATGTTGAATCCCCGCCCGTCAATCTTCATCTGATCGCCAGCAGTCTCGGTTCAGCGGACAGCGGAATGGAAATTCCAAGTCCATCCACTGGACCGTTCACCGTTTATTCGCGTGAGAATCTCTTTGCCGCTCTGGATTCCGGCGCCAATCTGGTGCAGTCCGGGCCGAACATTCTTGCAATGGAACCCGGTGCCAGCCCGTCTGCGGATTCGATATCGATGCGATGGTCGGAGAAAGGTTCGTGTTACACCGCCTGGGGAGCGCTGGTGCAGTATACTTCCGACGAAGCTTCGTCGATTCGTGATATCAACGCGTGGAATAATCTCTGGAACACCGCGGTTCCGCAGTCACACTTCCTGCATGACGTCTGGCTGCAGGCGAACGAGAATCTTCTGCGTCCCGTCCGTGAACTCGGGGCTGTTGATTTTCTCGGCAGCACAGTGTCCTCATCCGGCGTCAATCCACAGGCCCTGCGGGCACCGGCGGGAGTGGATATTCTGGATCGATACGAATCGAACCTGGTGACGGACTACGCGAATCAGATCTCGCTGGAACCTCAAGACCCCGTGGTGGAACGATTCAACATTCCGGAAGACGGGAAGAAGTTCCTCGCGCGTCTCTATTCCGATGAGTGGGAAGACAACACACACTTCTATCTCAAGGCCAAGGGGGGCGGCGGGAGCGAGTTCGATCTTGAATTCAGTCCACTGCACGTTCATGGAAAAAGCCTGACGATCGAATTCGTGCCGTCGCGCGCGGGGGAAAGTCTGGTGCTTCGTCCCGCTAAAGCGTCTTCCGATGCAGGGCTGATCACGGTCGACCTGGGGACGGTCCGACTGTTAAACATCGGATTCGATCTCCGGGCCGTGCGCGGCAGCAGTTCTCCCGGTTCCGTCGTTGATGTGATCGATGGCAACTTCGTGTTGGAGCATTGTCTGCTCGAAGGTCCGTTTCTGAATCCGGCTGAGAATAGTGATGTTACCCTGCAATCGCTCGTCCGCTGGCGCGAAACCGGCACGGTGGACAGCGAACCACGGACCGGACGCATTATCGATTCGACCCTGTCCGCATTTGTCCCCGCAGTCCATTGTTCTGTGGAGAAATCGAATCTCCAGATTCTCAACAGTTGCGTCGTTTCGGGCAGTTCCGTAGTGCGGCAGGAAATACTTCCCGAACACGAAAATCCGCTCAACAGCAATTTCTGGAGCAACAGTTCCCTTTCCTGCTGGGATCACTTCCTCGACCTTCGCAATCAACGATCCGAACCGCTGCTTGCGAATTCTCAGGCACTGCAGATGTTCCAGCTTTACCTGGGGCCTCCCTTCCTGAATCGAGATAAACGTCCCGTGCTGGTGCAGTATTCTGGGAGCCTGCCGAACCGACCGATCCTGGAATGGGTGACTCAAGGTGTCGGACGGGATGACCGGATCCGTCCGCAGATGATCGCAAGGACTTCCACTGATGAATCGGGCGGATCGGAAGGTGTGGACGCGACCTCGCAGTTGACAGGCGTGGAAATGAATTTCCCGCAGGCAAGCGGCTCTTTTATTGAAATGACGCTGAAAGATGCGTTGCCGGAAAAATTACCCCGCTCGATTTCGCCGCTGTATTATCGGCTCGATCCGACCGTGGCGGGGACTGATGCGGACGGCAGCCCGATGTATGGAGCGGAATTGCCAAAACTTCCGTCACTGACAGGTGGTTCGCAGAGTTCGTACAACAAGGGATCGAACAAGAAAGCATCCGATTCGTATGAACCGCTGAAACGACGGCGGGTCGAATTCTGATCTCGCCCGCCCCGTAGTGACCTCGCTCCCTCACACTGACCATGTCTTCTGTGACCATGTCTTCCGCGTGGCGCGACCCTACGCGAGCGTTGGTTTTTCCAGACCGCGATGTTCGTCGTCCATTCGTGGCCAGTGGATGATGAATTTACATCCTTGCCCCGGGCGACTTTCGACGGTGATCTCGCCCCCATGCTCGTGCAGGATTTTCTGGCTGACAGCGAGCCCCAGCCCCGTTCCCCGCGCGCCCTTGGTGGACTCGAACATGTTAAAGATCTTCTCGAGCTTGTCGGCGGGAATTCCGGGGCCGTTGTCGGATACGATGATGGCAATCCGATCGCGGTCGAGCCAGTAATCCGTGCTGATCCCGACCTGACCATCTTCTCCCTGTTTTTCCTCGACGGCATCGAT
>PABD01000158.1 GCA_002702685.1 Planctomyces sp. | reverse complement strand
CCGTCGGGGTAAACTGGCTGGGCAAGGACTTCGATTATCAGCTGGTGCTGGAACTCGCGACCGTCCAGACGATGGGAGATCGACAGAGCCGAAACGCACCCGGCGATCAATACGCTCTCGGCCTTCGGTATCAGGTTCCTTTGAATAATGCGTGGATCTTCCGGGCAGATGCGATGCATGGTATCTGCGATAATGCGGAAGATGTTTCCGGCATCCGGACGGAACTTCGCTGGAAGTTTTAGCGGCTGATCTGATTCAGCGCATGGTTCGTAAAGTTCCCTAATTAACTCAGCGGGAATTCGCAGACAATCGGTCATTCAGAAGGCCGATTGCTCTCTATCTGCGAAAATGATCGCCGCAGCCCCCTGTTCTCCTTCCACGACAGCTGGTGCTATTCAAGAATGAGTTACTGACGTCGTTTTTAAGACGTCAGTCCATGCCGCTCACTCGGTCGCTTTACCGAGATCACCGGTTGCCCATCAGCGATTGGCAACTCACCCGCGCCGGGAATGATTGCCTTCGCCCGGCAGTCCATTTCATAATCCCGCAAATCATGTCGCAATCTTTCAAAATGCTATCGCAATTCAATTACAGAATGATATATTAACGGAATCCCTCTCTTCCTTCGGGTGTTATGTGACCTGACCCCATGGATGATTAGAATTCCAGGTCCCTCCGAAAGCTGTGCAGATGAAATGAGAAGACGTCCCTTAGGACGAAAGGAGTCATCTGATGTTACCCGCTCGCAACAAGATGAACCGTAGTGCTGACTCCACTCCGCCAGTGGAACCCTTCAGCGATCCCCCGTATCGTTCACCCCGCTTCAAAGATGCCCATTCGGCACATTCCGTCGAACGCGATATCCACAAATCGCTGCTGACCACGCCTGGACTTAAAATCTCTTCACTGGTAATCCACCGTATTCCGGGTGGCTTCTGTGTCGAAGGGACTATCGAAGTCGACCAGACAAAAAATGATCCCCGCCAACTGGTAACCGATTCGCTGAAGTGTCTGGAAGGCGTTGATCGTGTGGTCAACCACCTCGTGATGCGCAGCAGTATCACGCAGGCGGCTCCCGTCGAAACTGATGCCACAACACCGAATCTGCATATGGCCAATTGACGCAACTCGCTCCCCGTTCCAATTCAAGCATTGAGGAGCGAAGCAATAAACGCGGGCCACACGTGTTTGCGGGCCGATAGTGATGATGCTGTACTGCGAAGAAAGGGTGAGTTGATGGCTCGCCCTTTTTTCATGCGCTGAGCGTAAAAACTGCTGTTACCGGAGACAGGCGAAGACGCGGTTTTTTATCGGTCGGGGGCAAGCCGAAAGCGCGGCGACCGAGGCTGCATTCGCAAGGGGGGCGCGCATTCGTTAGGATGAATCGAGACGATATCGATATTTTTCTCATCTCACAGGAGTGCCTCGACCATGTCCGATGGAAAACGGATCGCGCGGCAAGCGCCGTGTGTGGTTCTGGTGCTGCTCTTCCTGTTTACTTCCGCCTGCGCTGACGCAGACGCCGAACCTCAACCGCCAGACAAAACACGACAAGACAAACTCATGAATGATCCGAAAACTGCCGCTGACAATACGGAGAAGAAACCGAACAGGCTCATTAACGAGACGAGTCCCTATCTGCTCCAGCATGCTTATAACCCGGTCGACTGGTATCCGTGGGGCGAGGAAGCATTCGAAAAGGCGCGGAAAGAAAACAAACCGATTTTTCTGTCGGTCGGCTACAGTGCCTGCCACTGGTGTCATGTCATGGAGCATGAAAGCTTCGAGAATGCCGCGATTGCGGCTTACATGAATGAACACTTCGTCTGCGTCAAAGTCGATCGGGAAGAACGCCCCGACGTCGACCAGATTTATATGAACTCTGTGCTCGCCATGTCGGGACATGGTGGTTGGCCGATGTCGGTCTTCCTCAAGCCCGACCTGAAGCCGTTCTTCGGGGGAACCTACTGGCCACCGCAACCGCGCGCGAACATGCCCGGTTTCATTACTATTCTGCGTCATATCAATGATGCGTGGGAGAACCGGCAGGATGAGATCGAGCGCGCGGGGAATGAATTGACGCGAGTCGTGCGTCAGATGTCGGCTCCGGAGTCGGACAGTGACGTGGCGCTCGATACAGAATTGCTCGAGCGCGCGATGCAGACCCTGCTCAAGTCGGCCGATCGCCGGAAAGGAGGCTTCGGAAACGCTCCGAAGTTCCCGCATGCCATGGATCTTCGGCTGCTGCTGCGGTTGAGTCGCCGGTTCAAATCCGACGAAGCGCTTCAGGTCGCGCTGCTGACGTTCGACAAGATGGCCAACGGGGGGATGTACGACCATCTGGGGGGCGGTTTCCATCGGTACTCGGTTGATGCGCGGTGGCTCGTGCCGCACTTCGAAAAAATGTTGTATGACAATGCCCTCCTCGGTAACGCGTACCTCGAAGCATGGCAACTGACCGGGAATGACGAGTACGAACGGATTGTCCGGGAGACACTCGACTATGTGCTCCGCGAAATGACCGATCCCGCTGGCGGATTTTATTCGACGCAGGATGCCGACAGCGAAGGTGAGGAGGGTAAGTTCTTCGTCTGGTCGCTCGCGGAAATCAAAGAGGTTCTCGGCGACGAGGAGGGAACGCTCTTCGCCGCCAGTTACGACGTCTCCTCCACGGGGAACTGGGAGGGGACGAATATTTTGAATCGTCCCCGCGATTGGAATGAAGTCGCGAAAGAAGAGGAAATCGCTCTCGAAGAACTGACCACAAGAATGGCGGCGGCCCGCGAAAAGCTGTTCGATGTCCGCAAGAAACGCATTCATCCCGGGCGTGATGAAAAGATTCTGGCGTCCTGGAACGGTCTGATGATCGCCACGTTCGCGCAGGCAGGCCACGCGCTGGATGAACCGAAATATATCGACGCCGCCCGCAAGGGAGCGGACTTCGTCTGGACTGAAATGCGAACGGACGAAGGCCGGTTACTGCATTCATGGAAGGAAGGCAAAGCGAGATTCAACGGATTCCTGGATGACTACGCGAACCTGCTCGATGCCAACGTGGAGGTCTATCATGCAACGGGGGACGTTCAGTATCTGCGCCGTGCCGAGGAACTTGCTGCGCTGATGGAAGAACACTTCTATGACATTGAGGTGGGGGGCTTCTTCTATACCTCGAACGATCATGAAAAATTGATCGCGCGGCCCAAAGAGAGTCAGGACAACGCGACTCCCTCCGGCAATGCCATGGCGGTGACGGGATTACTCAAGCTGAGCCGATTGACGGGGAATACACAGCAGGAAGAGCTGGCGTGGAAGACCCTCGAAAGCTTGTCGAGCCAGTTCAAGCAGACGACGATGGCGGGAGGGCAGTCGCTGCTGATGCTCGACTTCCAGCTCGGACCAACTTACGAACTGGTCCTGGTTTCGCCGAACCGCCAGGAAACGGACGAGGCACTGTCCGTTCTGCGGCAGCGTTTCGTCCCGAACAAGGTGCTCATCACGCATTCCGCGGATGACGCCGTTCCCGAAATCCTGAAAGACGTCATGCAGGGAAAGACTGCCGCGGGTGGAGAGATCACGCTGTATCAGTGCGATCACGGAAGTTGCCAGCGCCCGGTAAGTGGTATCGAGGCCGTGAAGAAAGCTCTGGAAGAGCTCTAAGAATTTCCGGCCTCATTCAGATCAGACGTGGCTCGGCGTGTGCGGCGGATTGGTCCGCTTGCGTTCCTGGTGTTCGCGGTAGATGTTCATCAGGTAGACCGGGTTACCGATGAAGTACCGTGTGAACTTGTCGCGGGGTTGCTGCAGGATTCTCCAGACCCATTCACAACCGGCACGGCGAATCCAGAGCGGTGCGCGGGAGACATTGTCGGCCCAGTAGTCATACAGCCCACCGATACCCATACAGACGCGGGTGTCGAGCTGGTCCTTGTATTGTTCGATCCACCGTTCCTGGAGCGGATTCCCCATACCGACGAGGACGACGTCCGGTTTGCATTTGTTGATCTGTGCGATCGCGGATTCACGGACGGAATCTTCTTTCAGGAAGCCGTGGTGATAACCCGCCTGCCGCCAGCCGGGAAACATCCGCAGGGCATAGTGGGCCGCTTTTTCCACGGTCTCTTCATCGGAACCGAGCAGGAAATAGGAGTAGTCGTTTCCGGGCGTCAGTGTAAACAGCGAAGGAATAAAGTCCGTACCGCAGAGGTTGTCACGAATCTCCAACCCCTGCAGACGGGCTCCCCAGCGAATGCCGGTCCCGTCGCCGAAGACACGATCACCACGATTCAGCAATTCACGGTACGAAGGATCCGCATTCGCGATGTTGAGCGTATGCGCGTTCACGAAATAAACGCTGTGCGGCTCCGATCGCGGAGTCTGGATCATCTCTTCAATGATCTCGATCCCACGGGCGGTGGTGACGTCATCGATGTCGACCCCGAGGATGTTGATTTCGCGATCGGTTTCTTGTTTAGTCATCATCTCGTTACCTCCATTGCAGTCATCTGTTCGTGCGACGATGAATTTCTGCTGTCATCGATGCGTTCAAGTATTTTCGAAACGGAAATGCTGATCGCTGTTCGTTTTTGCTGTTCAGTTGTTACTGAGCCATCGTCTGTTTGGAATCTGTCTCACGGTCGGTGCGGACCCATTCCTGTTGCCGTTTCACCAGGAACGAGAAATAGATCGGAAGCTTTTTGAATACATATTTCGGGACGCCCACGAGCGCTTTGAGCGGAATCGCATGGCGGCAGTGAATGAACCAGTTGAAGCCGATCAGCCCGATGAGGCAGAGACCGGTGATGGCGAGCGCGGCAAACGGAATGATTGACGCTCCGAGCAGCGCGGCGACAGCCGTCGTCATGGTAGCCAGCATCCAGAGGAAGATCATGAGTGAGAACGGCGGCACGGCAATATCCATCGCCAGCCAGAAGAGCGAGAGGCTGCGCTGCAGGAACGCGGCTTTGATCAGTCGGGGAACCTGGCTGAACGCGGCCTGCATGTGACCATGCTCCCATCGGGTACGCTGACTGACGAAGGACGATTTCTGTTGTGGTAAGCGGCTGAGCACGCGGACATCCGGGCAGAAGATCGGCAGGTGTCCCGCAATCGCGAGGTCGACACCCAGACGGGTGTCTTCCACGATATGCCCCGTTGCCAAGGGAGCGTCTTTAATGATCTCCCACGGCAAAGCCATGCCGGTGCCGAGCAGACGGTAGCTCAACCCGATCTTCTTGAGACCGAGCGGACGAACGTAGTTGATAAAGTAGTTGCCCAGCGACGAAGCGACGAACATGGAGTCGGGACGATCGTCGAGTTCACCGAGGTTGAGTGACTGGACGGGGCGACCGGTATTATGAGCCAGTTGGCCGATTGTGCGGACAGTGGCGGGATCAACATTGCAGTCGGCGTCGAGCACCATCACGACATCAGGTGGATCGGATTTCAAATGCTGTACACCGAGGTCGAGGGCGTAACCCTTTCCACGTTGCTCCAGGTTGGTCCGTTCGCAGGCAATCGCCCCTTTGCTCCTCGCGATTTCCGCCGTGTCATCGGAGCAGTTGTCCGCGATAACCACGGCCCGGTCATCGGGGCCGAGCGTCGGCAACAGGACATCGAGTGTCCGCGCGATGACGGAAGATTCATTGTGAGCGGGAAGCAGCACGGCGACTCTTGCGGGCTTCGCATCATCGAGTCGTGTTTTCGGACGCCACGGCAGCAGGGCCGCGGTGCATTCCAGACAGAAGACGGCGAAAGGAATGAGCAGCAGAAGTGTGCCGCCGATCAGGATTATATTAAGAATTGTGAGCATGAATTCGCTCTCAGCATCGAAGGTAGTGAATCGGAGATTTAAACGTGAATGTGTTCCGTCGAACGCAACGGATCGGCGTCGAAACTTACTTCATATCGAACCATCCCTTGATGGGACGGAGCACATCGAGTGTGAACCGGGCCGGGCTGTGGGAAATCCATTCCTTGGTTTCATGAATGCCCCACTTGAGCCAGCGCCGCATGGTCGTATTACTCAGACTGCCGGCGTAGACGCTTTTGGAGTGAGACTTCAATGTCTGTTTGAAGAGTTGTTCGCCGGGTCCCAGGTCGAAGCGTTCGATTCCGCTGGCTGCGGCTGCTTCTGCGATCTTGAGGACAAGCAGGCTGCCGGGTGAATAGCGGCAGTAGGCAGCATCGAAGGTGGTAAACCAACCATGCAGAACGTGTTTCGATTGCAGGTCGTAGGAGATCGCAATCGGCTGGCCGCCGACGGAAAGCGTCGACAGGTTTCCCCGCAGTGTGTCGCTGTTCGAATTGAGAAGGTCGGCCAGTAGCGTTGTTGTCCAGTCGAAATTGAAGACATTTGTATGATGAGTGTCGTGGAACTGCCTCGATTTGTGTTCGATCAGGTGCCCGAGCATATCGAGGCGTGCATCACCAAACCGGAATTCCACCGGACCGTGCTCGCGTTCCAGTTTGCGGCAGAGTGAGTTCAGTTTGCTGATTCGTTTGGAACCTTCCGATTTCTTCAGCTCACAATACGACTGGAACCCGTCGGACAGGTCGATGTAGTGCGACTCGGATGTCGCGAAGGCGTACGGAGCGAACTGACGCTGGGAGTCGGGAACATCCTCGAAATCCCAGGAGGAAAGGTGGATTCGCTGCAGAAGTTCATTGAGCGGAATTTCAATCCCGTCGCGGCAGATGATTCCCGCAGCACCGGAAAGACGGCCACCGACTGGTTGACCGACCACAGGAGAGACGCGCCGGAAGGGAATAACCCCGACGATTTCATATGGATCGCGGATGACGGCGACCTCAATGCGGGTACGCAACTGTGAGATCGCCAGCGTAAATTCCGGACGGAAGAACGGACTGTCGAGTTCGGGACGCTGTTCAACAATTTCGGTCCAGGCACGGAGATGCTCTGGTGATAACTCATCACCCGCCAGCAATTCCACCTGCATCAACGCGGGTGGCAATTGCCGAGCCTGCTGTTGATGTTGTTCCGGATTGGACCTGATCAATGTTGTACCCGCTGCTCGTTAACAGTTACCGGACGGAGAACAGTCTCCGCGAAATCTCAGGAATTAGTGATCGTCTCGGAATTTCCCGGTTGAGGAACACCGCTACGTTGCCGGGAGCGATTACGCCAGAGGCGGACGAACGAACCGACCGTGCGTCGCACAGGAATGAAGTCAAAGCCTTCAATGCCGTGCATTGCTACCAGGTGACCGCCCCAGCAGAGCTTGGGCGGACTGACTGATTCAACGTTCGCGCAACTGAAGTTAAATCCTGTCGCGCCTGCCTGTTGAACGTCCATCAGTACGTGACCGATCATGTGCTGCGTGCAACCGGAGTTCAGGTACTTGATCTGGGTTCCGGCGGCGATGTCGTAGGCGACTCCCCCTTCGTCCATCACGACGAGTCGTGCGGAGGCGGGTTCACCATTGGAGGCATAGGCGACATACAGCCGGAATTTCTCCGGACCCATCAGTTCCAGTCCCATCTTCAGGGACTCAGCTGTCAGGCTATGGTCGAAGTTTTTGCGGGTTTCGGTACCGAGCAGGCAGGGAATGACATCCGCGGGGTCTTTCGCGAACTGAACCCGGAAGCCTTCCTTGACGGACTTCTTGTATCGTCGTCGGGCGGTTGATTCCGCCTGATCGATGCTGTAGGGGAAGTTCACCATGATGGTGTAGAGCGCCAACGGGCGAAAGCCAGTCCAGAGCCAGTTGCGGATGTCCGTGATCTCTGCCGGGAACGCGATGCGACCGTGGGTCCCCGTGCCAACCATATCCCCCACGAGCAGTTTCGAGACTTCATCCCACTGGCGATAGAGCTTGGCCGTGTATTCGGCATCGGTATGCTGAAAGCGCATGTGCCAGTGTGGATGCATGGAAGGGAGGACATACCGTCCGGATTTGTCCTTATACGCGACGACATCCAGACGGGGACCGTTTTCTCCGCGCGGCGCGTAGGAGAACTCTTCGGACTTGATATTCCACAACCGCTCGTTGAATTCACGCCACCCGGCATCGGCGAGAATACAGTGTTCATTGGTAACGGGATGTGTGGGATGAAACATGACGTTTCCTGAGATTGAATGGCGAGTGGGCACAGTTGTTCAAATATAGGTCGCAGATTCTGCTGACCGGTGTCGAGTTAACACGTTTTATACTTACGGATCACAGATCGGACTTCGCGGTAGACTTTTAACGGACTTTGCGCAGCAGGAGTGTTATGCACCCATTTCCGAGTGTTATGAATATTCCGGTAAAGCCACCTGCGCAAAGGTTGTTGATCGACTCCTCCCTCCAGCAGTTCGGTCTCGCCCGTCTTCATGCTCTTCTTGTAGGGTTCGGGGCCTTTGCCGAGGTCGATGTACTTAAGGCCGAGATCCTGCGATCTCGCCAGGTGCAGGAGCAACAACAGTCCGGGAGAATACCGGTGGTAATCGGGGTCGTATGTCGGGAACCACCAGTGCAGCACCTCTTTCGTTTTCATGCCGAAGTGCATGCCCAGGAGTTTTTCGTCCACATACAAAGCGGAGAGCATCCCGGAGAAATCGTCGCTGCGGAACTTCCAGATCTGCCGCATGGCGTCCGTCATCCATTTGACGCGGGTAATATCCAGTTGGCGGGTCCGTACGTATTGTTCGGATTTCAGCTCGAGTAATCGTTCGAGCACGGCTTCGTCGTCGCTGAATTCCACGACGCGGGTTTCACCAACTTCCCGGCCCATTTTCCGTTCGTTGCGGAGCAGGTTTTTGTAGTACGACTTTCCACCCTGTTTGGCTTTCTCTTCATAGGCGGCAAAGCCATCGGAAAGATCGAGATAGGGAGACGAAGTATGTTCCCAGCTGTAGGGAAGGAACGATTCCTGCGTCGCCAGCAGATGGTTGAAATAGAACGAGCGAAGTGCTGTCTGACGTAGTAACTCCTGGACATCCAGCTCAAGCGGTTTCGGCGAGATGACGCCATGATAATCGGACATCAGGTCGCCGATAGGCGCGGCACGTCGTCCTTCGAGAACGTGAATGGGCAGGATACCGGCCAACTCATCGTTCTCGTACATCAACACGATGCGAACATCCTCGCGCACGGCCGCCATGTTCACTGTGAAGTCTGGATGAAAGTACGGGCTCATATACTGAAGGTCGGCCCGGATCCAGTCGATCCAGGTCTGTCGCAACGAGTCCGTCAGTTCATCAATCGAAACAAGTTCAAAATTCATCGAAGTGCCTTGGAGGCAAAGGTGCTGGTTAATAATCGAATAAACGTATGCTGAAAGCGGAATGGGCCTGAAATGCCTCCCCCGTTTGTCATTCATGATTGCCGTAATGGAGACGTTCGCGAATCGGCTTCAACAGCCGAACCGGTAGACGCACGAGTTCACCCAATGCCGATGTCCGGGCCCAGTCGCGGGTGCGGTACCACTGTTTGTGAATTTCCCGCGAAATCGGGCTCGATTCAAAACTTCCTTCCGTCAAGCGAACCATGCCGGATGCGTATCGGGTCTTGTACGACTCGTCCCCTTTACCGAGGTCGATCCGTGTGATGCCGAGTTCTGCACACGCTTTGGCTGTTTCGAGCAGCAGGACGTGTCCCGGCGAATAGGAACTGAAACTGCGGTCGTAGGCGGGAAACCAGGAATTCAGCACCCCGTACGATTGCACCCCGAGATCGATAGCGACGATCTCATCCCCGGCGTAGAGCACCGAGAGGCGTCCGCGAAATTTCTCCGTCTGCTGTTTGAGCACGAACTCCAGCAGTTGCCGAGGCCAGCGGAACTTGAAGGTGTTGGTCTTGTTGGTCTGCAGGTATTGTTCCTGCTTCCATTCGAGTAGAGTGTCGAACACCTGCGGGTCGTCCGTGTGGGCCACGAAACGGAGTGGACCAACGTCCCGCTCAAGATTGCGGCCCTTACGTGAGACCTGTTTGATCAATGAGGAGCCCGTTTCCTTCCGTTCGGCTTTATAAGCTTCAAAGCCATTCTTCAGATCGAGGTACGCGGAACCACATTGGCTGTAACTGTTGCGGATCAGTTCCTGTTGCGTGGCCAGGCCATGGTCGAACTTCCACGCTTTCAGAGAGGCGGCCTCGAGGAGCTCATGCTCGTTGACGACGACCCCTTTTTCCGCGACGATCCCCTGAAAGTCGTTCATCGGATAGCCAACGGGCCGACCGACGTTATAAGGATCGCGATGGAACGGGAAGAAGCCGAAGATCCGGTTATGTTGTTCGATGATTACGACGTCCATATCCTTCCGCACGAAGGAGACCAGCTTCGTGTATTCGGGGCGGAAAAACGGGCTGTCGAGGTCCGGGTTGCTTTGCTGGATTTCTTCCCAGCGCCGCAGTTCGCGCGGTGTCAGTTCTTCCGGGCCACAGATGCGATAGTCGACATTCTGATTCGGATCGAAAGGGAAGGCAGGCTCGACATAGTTCGCTAGCGTGGCGAGCTGTCGGAGGTTTTCGGATGAAAGCCGCGACTGAATCTGTGCGTCTTTGGTTACACGGATCATGCGTTTCCTCCTTTACCTGCCGAGGCGGAGGTCTGCGCCGGAATCATGTTTTCAAGCATCATGTTAAAGTTCGCTTTAGAGACCAGTGATCGGTTTGCCGGGGCCGATCGTTCCCAAAACGCCAATCGTGCCAGGCAACTGCCCAGCAGAAGTGTATCGAGCGACGACGCGATCATGCCGGACTCCATGAAAGCGTTCACGAGTCCGAACGCCAGGAGACCGATGACGTAGGCATAGGCCGGATCGCTGGTCACGACGAATTTTTTCCGGGCTT
>PABD01000157.1 GCA_002702685.1 Planctomyces sp. | reverse complement strand
TCATTTCGCTGCCGAGGGCGAGAAACTTCCAGCCTTCCTCGAGCCGTTTCTGGACATCGCCGACAGACATCACGTGCAGACCGACGGGGACGCCGACTTTGTTGCCGATCTCGAGGACGCGCTGCATCATCGCTTCGTGTTCCGCGGCGGTGGGGAAGGTGCCGTCGGGGGCGCGCATCTGGAAACGGAGGTCGTTCGGGCCGATGAAGATGGCGTCGACACCGGGGAGCGAATAAATCTCTTCGGCGTTCTCGACTCCCTGGGGCGACTCGGTCTGCAGGATGACCAGGATTTCGTCGTTCGCCTTCTCGTAGTAGTCGGACGGGGTCGCTTCGTAGTTCAGCACGTGCAGTCCCCCGCCCACGGACCGGTTGCCGACGGGGGGATATTTGGCGGCCGCGATAATGGTTTTCGCCTGCTCGACCGTATCGACCATCGGCACGACAATCCCCATGGCGCCCGCGTCGAGTGCGCGCTTGATGTAAGTGTGGTCTCCCATCGGCACGCGTACGAGTGGGACGCAACCGGCATCCGCAATGGCACCGAACATGTCCGCGGCCGTGGCCCAGTCGATCGGGGAATGTTCCATGTCGACGGTCAACCAGGGAAAACCCACGCGGGCCATCAGGCGGGCGGTATGAACATTTCCAAAAGCGAGCCACGTGCCGATCTGGGCTTCTCCGCGAGCAAGCGCGCGTTTGACGGGATTCTCTTTCATGGCAGGGAGGGCATTCTTCTTAACGGGATCGATGAAGTTCACAGGCATTTCGAGTATGATGCGGGACCGGACCGGGAGCTGATCCCCGACCGGAAGATCACACACAACCCTACCCGCTCCCGGGATGAAATAAAAGATGGCTGAATATATTTCCGTCGCCAAAGTCGGCGATATCCCTGAAGGCGAAGGACGCAGTTACCCGGTCAACGGAGTCGTCATCGCAATTTTTAACGTGAAGGGGGAATACAAGGCGATCAACGATGCCTGCCCGCATGCCGGTGCGTCACTCGCCCCCGGTTACGTCGAAGGCGACGTCGTCTGTTGCCCCTGGCATGCCTGGTCCTTCTGCCTCAATACAGGAGACTGGATGGATGCCCCCGGCGGCAAGGTCCGCGTCGACTGTTACCCGATTCGCGTCGAGGGGGATGACATACAGGTTAAAGTTCAACCGGTTGGATAAAGGCTGTTTTAGAACCACAAAATACACGAAATGACACGAAAACGGGGTCACCTGAAAAAGTAGGTCAGGTAGTACCTGACTTATCATCATCTCACCGCGATAGCACATATGATCTTTTCGATG
This sequence comes from Planctomyces sp., assembly GCA_002702685.1. GTDB lineage: Bacteria > Planctomycetota > Planctomycetia > Planctomycetales > Planctomycetaceae > Polystyrenella. Next base: position 11,108 of record PABD01000157.1, on the reverse strand, counting down.
GTCCGCAATTTTTTACCGCGCCGGTGGGGGAACTCCTCTCGATGTTGCTTCGAAGCGGGTAGCGTCGGACCAACCTTGCGTGAAGAACGTCACTCAGAAAGTTCTCAGGCAGTGCCTGACCTACATGACGGCGATGGACCGGCAAGCTGACAACACAAGTAGCTCCTCCCAATCGTGGTCCCTTTTTAATCCCCTTCCCTTCCTTTGCAGGCGTTGCTCATGTCTCGCATCTCTTCCCGGAACTCGGTGTCGCGTAATTCCGCCAATCGTCCTACGACCAGTCGCATTCCCGCGATGACGAAAAACTCCCCGCGGCTCGCGTCGCTCGATGCCTTCCGGGGGTTTGTGATGCTGGCGATGGTCTCGGGAGGTTTCGCTCTCGGCACGCTGGTGCAGATTGAACCCGACAATAAGATCTACCAGCAACTGGCGTATCACACCGAGCACGTCGCATGGGCGGGGGTATCGTTCTGGGATTTGATCCAACCTTCGTTCATGTTTATGGTCGGGGTCGCGCTCGTCTATTCGTGCAACAAACGGAAGGCACTCGGACAGTCGTGGTTTTCGATGTTCCTGCATGTGCTGTGGCGTTCGGCGCTCCTCATCGCCCTCGGGTGGTTGCTCCGCTCGAATACCCGGGATCATACTTACTGGACTCTCGAAGATGTCATTCAGCAGATCGGGCTCGGGTATCCGTTCCTCTTCCTGCTGTGGAACAGGCCGCGGATTTTCCAGTGGACGATTCTGATTGTCATCCTGGTCGGTTACTGGGCGCTCTTCGCCGCGTGGCCGTTACCCCCCGACACCTTCGACCCGACGAGCGTGAACGCCGATCCGACCGAGGTTCCGCAATACGAAGGTTTCCAGGCGCACTGGAATAAAAACGCCAACCCCGCGCACTACGCCGACGTCTGGCTGCTCAACCAGTTCCCGCGACCGGAGGGGGAGGAGTTCATCTTTAACAGCGGGGGATACAACACGCTCAACTTCATTCCGTCGCTGGCGACGATGATTATCGGCCTGCTGACAGGACAGATGCTGAACCGGGAACGGGGGAGGTTCTTCAAGTGGATGCTGCTCGTCTTCGGTGGCGTCGCCTGCCTGGGGATCGGCTATGCGTTTCACTACTATGGAATCTGCCCCATCGTCAAACGGATCTGGACTCCCTCGTGGGCGGTCTACAGTGCCGGTTGGGCGCTTCTCATGCTGAGCGTGTTCTATTTCCTGATGGACCTCTTGCCGCTGAAATTTCTCGGCTGGCCCTTCATGGTCGTCGGCATGAACTCGATCACCATCTATGTGCTGAAAGCGCTGATCGCCGGTTGGCTGGTCTCTACGTTCGTCAAGCACTTTGGCGATGATCTCTTCACCGCCTTCGGCGAGCAATATGCGGCAATCGTCGAACGCAGCCTGGTGGTCGTGCTGCTCTGGTTGATCTGTTTCTGGATGTACCGGTACAGGTTCTTTGTGAGGATTTGATACGAGTGGGGTGGCCCAGACAATCACGAAGTGTTGTCTGGGTGCCGCAGGCACACAAAGGTGTCCCACGCAGGTGACGTGAGAGTCGTGAGCCTCTGCTGTCGAATGGCATTCAACGCTTATGTGTTGCTGACGCAACCCAGACAACTCTGACGAGATTGTCTGGGCCACCCGAGATGTTGTCTGCACCAACACGCGTTACATCGTGACGATGATTTTGCCGCTCAGGCTGCCTTTGCCCTGCAGGGTATTTAGTTCCTGCAACTGATGCGCTTTGGCGGCATCAGCGAGTGGGAAGGTTTCGCCGATTTGCGGGGACCATTTGCCGGCGGTGAACCATTCGTTGATATGAGTGGCGCATTCTTTCTGTTCCGCGGGTGAGGCGTTGAACATGGCGAAACCGAGCATGCGGAGGTCTTTGACGTAGAAGGGACCGATCGGGAAAGCGGGCTTGGAATCGCGGCCCGCCATGACAATGTAGCGGCCCCGTTTATTCAGGAATCCGATGGTTCGTTCCGGATCCTGTTCGCGCAGGGTTTCGAACCAGATATCAATCCCGCCGTCGTCGCCCACGAACTTGCGGATCGCGGCATCGACGTCTTCCGACTTATAGTTGATGGCGAGATCAGCCCCGAGTTCTTCGCAGTGCTGTTTCTTTTCAGCGGAACCGACAGTCGCGATGACTTTCGCCCCGGCGGCTTTGGCGAACTGCACGACGGCCGAACCGACGCCGCCCGTTCCCCCATTCACGAAGACGGTCTCGCCCGCCTGAAGTTGTCCATACAGAAAGAGACCCAGATGCGCGGTGATGCCGACCAGCGCCCCCGCGGCGGCCGATTCATATGACTGCTTGTCGGGAATCGCGTAGGCCCATTCTTCCGCGACCACGATCTCTTCAGCGAATGTCCCCTGCCTTCCCGCGAGTGACTGATTACTTCCCCAGACACGGTCCCCCGGTTTGAAGTCTTTCACATCCGGCCCCACCGCTTTGACTTCACCCGCGAAATCACAACCAACGATGTAGGGAAACTTGAGCGGCAGCGCGATCGCCCCACTCCGGATGTAGGTATCGATCGGGTTAACCGCCGCCGCATGCACAGCGATGAGAAGTTCGTTTCCTTTCGGCTCGGGACTCGGCAGCTCTTCAACCTTGAGAACTTCCTCCGCTGGTCCCGTCTGATGGATAACTGCCGCTTTCATGATGTGATCTCCTGTCCGGGAGGGGTTGCCTGGGTTGAAGGTGAATGAGGTTTCATCCTACGCGCCGCGATTCAGGCGAACAAGGGATAGCATCGACACGCCGTTCAGGGTTCCACGGCTTCGACCCTCACTTCGACCTCACCCTTGTTGTCGAAGAGTTGATCGGGGTGGTCATTCAGGCGGAGATAGAGTGTGCCGGTCCAGGGCGCGCGGAAGGTGATCTCTTTTCCAAAGGTAGCGAAACGGGCGAAGCAGAAGTTCTGCTCGGGATCGGTGACTTCCGCCGGGGCGATTGCGCCCAGCAAACGGCCGAGTGGGACGCCCCGGTAGTAATCGACACTGATCCCGTCCGGGGTGCTTGTCCAGGGGCGGGTCGTTTCGTCGAGTTCGAACATGCCGGAGGCGGTAATGTGATACGTTTTGCCCGCTTCCAGTTGGCAGCCACTGTTAAACCAGCTACTGCGTGCGGGAACCTGAAGTATGCGCTCGCTCGTCAGCGGTTTTCCCGGTGTGAAATCAATCGCCAGCTCTTCGAAGTCCATCCCATATTCCAGTTCCGACAGATGACTGAGCCACTCCTGATTGAGTTCGTCCGCTTGCGGAGAGAACTCCTCATCGAATCGTTCCGCAAAGGGTTCCTCGAGCAGATATCGCCGCGAGAGATTTCGGAATGTGTCGTGGTAGCGGGGATGCTGGTCGAAGAAACTACAAAGCGCCCAGGCATAAGCATACGAGATCGTGCTGTGGTAGCCCCCACTTTCGAGGTACGCCACTTCCGAAATCGTTTTGAGTCCACCTTCTTCAACATCGAGTTGGATGAGTTCGATCCGACCGAAACCATCGTAGGCGGAACTCGATTCGGGGAAGACTTTGAACTCTACCGTTCCGTTCTCGCTCAGACGATGCGCGCCGAAGCATTCGGCCATCCCTTCGAGATACCAGACCGGGGCCGAGGTATTCGGGAGATACATCATGTAACAGTGCGTGGCTTCATGAAACAGCAGATGCCGCAGGTAGTACCCGGCGTCGGGGGCGATCATCCAGAACTCGGCTCCCTGATGTCGACCATGTTCCATATTGGCGAATTTCGGGGGGAGCAGTCCCGACTTCTCGTACAAAGGAACGTCCTCCATGATGTAGCCCGAAAGCTGAAACGGTTTTCCATCCCGATCGGGAGGAAGTTCACCGAAATACTCTTCGAGCGCCGCGATCAGTTGATCGACGAGTGGAGGAAGCGACTCGATCTGCTCGCGCGGCAGATCGCTGTAGAGCCGAAGATGTTTGGATTCGACAACATGGATGCCGAGTTGCGAGAGCAGTTCCGGTTCCGGCACACGGCGATTATCGGCAGGTCGATAAACCGGTTCCGGCTCGGTCAGTTCCGGCGGAGAAATGTCGACAGCGTCTTCCTCGGCTATGGCGAAGTCCTCGGGCGTGGAATTGTTCGTGGTAACAGGCGGCCGGGCGGGAGCGGAAGGGAGATCGGCACCGGGGGCGACACCGACGGGACTGTTGGCGGGCGTATCGCAACCGGCAGTCAGCATCCAGACGGAGCACAGCGAAAGCGCGAACCAGCGGTAGCGGATGCGGCGGTGAACTGAGTTCGAAATACGTTGGCGGTCCGTGCGGCTTATCCAGCCCATCGATTTCCTGCTTCTGCGGCGGCGCGGTGTTTGGGAAGATGGAATGTTTTGACTCCTCGATCTTCCAGCATTTTCGCCAAATGGAGATGACATGTGAAGCACAAAATCTGCTGTCCTTCCTCCGCCCATTTTAACAACGTTGCCAGCGCCGTCTCGGTGCGGCCCTGATCGAAGTTGACCATCACGTCGTCGAGGATAAATGGCAACTCGATGCCGCGTGCGTGGAACTGCTGCACCAGCGCCATGCGGAGCGAGAGAAACAGCAACTCGCGCGTACCACGGCTCACCTGTTCGACGCGGAAGACCTGTTTCTGACCATCTTCGAGACAGAGGTGCCGCTTGCCGAGGGGCGTCCAGACATTCTGATAACGACCATCGGTCAATTCAGTGAAGTAACGTGACGCATTCGCCAGCACTTCGGGTTGTTGCGTCCGTTCGTACCGGTTTTGAATCTGACGGGTGATCTCCTGCCCCACCTGCACACCGAGCCAGCGCGAGGTCGACTCCTGAAGTTTCGCCCGCACCACCGACAGTTGCTGCCGGAATTTCATCAGCGACTGATCCGATTCCCACTGACTCAGCTGCTGTTTGAGCGCGCCCGATTCCTCGAGCCGACGACTCAACTTGTCCGCAACGACTTTTTCCTTGTCGGCCAGGTCCGTCAACCGATGTTTGTTCGCAGTGGGATCAAAACGTTCCAGATCTTCGGCGACGATCGCGAGATCGGGTTCGGTTGCGGCGAGGCGATTCAAGTCTTCCCGCGCGATGGCCAACAGGTCTTCGATTTCCGCGCGGCGAGTGAGTTTCTCTTCCAGCTCGGCGTATTCCTGAAGCGAATGGACTCCGGCTTTTTCGAGCAGGCCGCTGCGACGGGTGCGGAGTTCTTCATACTGCTTCTGCAACCGGCGGACTTCGCGACGATTATCGCGTGTCTCGGCGCGATGTTTCCGACGGACCGATCGCCATTCGCCATATTGCCCCAGCATCCGTTCCCATTGGGGAAAGAGGCCGAGCAGGTTCTGGTCTTTCGTGACCGCTTCGCCTTCGTCGGCGAGATCGTCATGGATGTGCCGCACCTGGGTTTCGTAATGTTCGAGCCCACCCCGTCTCAAGGCGACGGTCTCTTCGAGCTGTCGCACATTGGCGTCGGCCGCCATGGTAGACTGAACCTGTTCCCAGATGGCAAAGGTGTCATCGATCTTAACTGACTCGGGCAGCCCGATGCGTTGCAGTTGCTGCACCCACTGCTGACGGAATTCGGCGACCTTCCGCTGTCGATCCTGCAATTGTTTACGCCAGCGACTGAGGCTTTCGCGTTCCGATTTGGATTTCTGTTCGATGGCCAGCTTCGCTTCGAGTTCCTGCACCTTCTGGTACGCTCGATCGATCAGGCTTTCCGCATCGGGAGCGTCGCCAAGATCGTGAGCAGACGGATCATACAGCGAGTCGGCCTCTTTCTGCAGTTGATTGATCCGCGCGCGTGTATCGAAGAGATCATCCTGTGTCTCGCGGACAGTTTCGCTGACGACATCGCGGAAGTGAGATTTGATTGACCAACCAATCCCCGCGGCCGTCATGCCGAGAAAGCCGTAGATCGCACCGACGAGCCAGCCGGTCTGCACAGCTTCCCACAAACCGAGCGCGACGAAAAAGAGTCCACCGAGAACAAAGATCGTGATGCCGAGATAAGCGATCGTCGGCAGGCCGATCCGTTCCTCCTGGTGAGCCAGTTGCTGCTGCGAACGTTCCATCCGTTCCTGAAAAGCCTGCATCTGCAGCTGGAGTTCAAGACGCCGTTTGACATTACTTAACTGTTGCCGCGCGCGGATGAGGGCTTCGCTGATCGTGAGGCCACCGAGTTCCTGCTGGAACTGGCTGAGTTCCGCGAGCCGGGCCTGATTCCGTTTCACGCGGCTGTCGTACTTCTTGCGGAAGCGATTGCGGCGTGAGAGAGCCCGTTGATACTTGCGGGCGGCGGCCAGGAGGGTCCGGCTGTTCGACGGAGTTGCCTTGATCTGGCGACAACGATCGAGCGTGATCCCCGGCCACTTCAGGTTGAGTTGCTGCAGTTCCCGTTCGAGCTCTTCGTTCGCCGAGCGGAGGTCGGTGTGATAACTGTCGAGTCGATCTTTTTCATCGCGGTACCAGCCGCGTTGATCGAGCAGACTCCGCATCGATTGCGCGTGACGTCGCACACCCGTATCCGGTTTTAGATCCGTCGTCTGTTTGAGCCCCTGGCGATAGCTGCCGCGCTGACTTCGGTAAGACTGACGGGCTTCGCGGATCTCGCGGTCGAGCCGTTTGAGTTCAGCAAGTCCCCCTTCGGGCAGTTTGCGCCGCGGCGGAAGATGCTTTAATTCCTGTTCATAGTCGAAGACCTGCCGCCACGGTTTGTAGATCATCTCCATGAACCGGCATCCGCGTTGATCGCGCTGCAGGTTCTGCTGCTGCGTGCGGAGTTCATCGATCGTCTGGCGAAGGCTGTCGAGTTGCTGCTTCTTCTGCTGATACAGCCCCGAGTTGTTCGTGCACTCTTCGATCTCGTGCCGCAGACGGTCTTCTTCGGCAAGGAGTTCGAGCAGTTCTCCCCTGTTCGTTTCCGGGAGAAAGAGCCGGTGCAGTTCCCGTTCGCTCTGCCGGTTCGCGCGGAGAATGCGGCGACCTTCCGGACCCAAGGTCAAACCGTAGATGTGCTGACCGACTTCGTCATCGTGGAGCGATGCGAGATGTTGGATCTCGTCGAGCCCGACGGCGAAGATGTTGTGGAACAGGACTTCATCCGTATCGCCGGTGATCGATTTCATGATCGCGGCGACGTCGGGTTCACGGTATTCGGTGCCACCAGAGAGTCGCTGGATTTCAAGCGTCCCCCGTTCGTTCCACTCGGCGGTCCGGCGCAAGCGGTATTCGACGCCCTGATGTTCGACTCGCAAAGCGCCGAGGCGTCTGTCTTCCCCGAAGTCACCGCGCGGGCCATCGAGCTGATCGGTTTCATAACCGTACAGGATGCCGCGCACGAACCGCATCAAGGAGGACTTCCCCGCTTCGTTCGGTCCGTAGATCATCTCGAAAGGATGACCGTCAAAGGGGAGCTCAAGGTTCCGCCAGGGGCCGAACTGCTCGATCTCGATCTGCCGTATTTTCATCAGGGCTCCTCCTCATCGAGATCGAGGATGAACGAGGCCCCCTGCTGCGCCGACACGGTCAGAATCGACGACCGCGACACTTCCTGCCCGAGTTGCCGCAGGCGATGTTGAAGTTGCGGGTGCTCGTGCGTGCGTGAGAGGAAATCGGCGACAAGATCGGCTGTTTCGGATTCATCGAACTGTTTCAATTCTTCCAGGTACTGCCCGGCCAGCGATTCTGACTGATGACGTCGACGCAGCGAGTCGCGGTCGATATTGATGCGCCAGGCATGCCCCACCGGCCGACTTCCCTTGAGTTGTCGTTCCAGGCCCCGGCGGTAGTCGATTTCGTCCAGTTCAAACAGAAAGGGAGCATCCCCCGTTAACTGCCACTCGATGATGTGCCGTTTTTCCGTTGGGACCGAGTCGAGTCGATCCAGCGTCGCCTGCATTTCCGCCACCAGTTGATGCTCGCCCGTCACCGGCGCGACATCGATCTGGATCGGAATCAAACGGACGGGCGCGATGCGTCGGGACGTTAATCGCGGCGTCTCCTGCGGCGGGACAGTCACCGTCGTCACCTGACCATTAGCCGGCACGGATGCTTCGGTGAATGATCGAACCATGAGGCCACCCGGCGCATGATAAACAGCGGCGTCTCCGGTCACCTCGCGCAGATTGTCGGCTTGATAGCCATACCCGGAGAGCGCGACGTAATCGACATGCAGCGCGCGGCGGGTCGATTCGACGGTCTGGAGCAATTCCTTATGGCAGGCTTCCGCGGAAAGAATATTTTCCGCCGGAAGTTGTTCGAGGAGGTGCTGCAAACCGGCAAAGGGGGTGGACGCTTCCAGCACACAAATCGAAAAGTCGCACTTCCCGGTGGGCTCCACGGCCCGCTGGTGAACATCTTCTTCCCGGACCAGTTGCAGTTCCACATGCAGGCGGGCATCCGCGTTGGAGCCGGTGGATTCGAGTTCAATGCGCGCGGGTTCGTCGTGGTCGAGCAGGATCGCGTCGAGATCGTTCCAGTATTCGCGCGGCAGCAGTTTGCGTTCAAGCGGATGCGGAGTCAGCACCAGATCCACGCCGAGTTCATAAACCTCACTCGCAAAGTTTCGCAGCGCTGACTGCGCGGCAAGGCTGGGTGGGTCAGCGCCGAAGAGGGGGCCGGTGAGCAGCACGAAGGGAACAGATTCTTCCGCGATGGCTTCGAGAAGATTGTCGAGCAGCGCGAGTGAAGCGGTCGAAAGTTCGGCTACGGTTTCCGGCGCGAGCGTGCTGATCCCCTCGAAGGGGACATCGAGATTAAGCTGATCTGCATGCAGATAGCGTAATGGCGAATGTGGCATGGCAGAGTCCTTCCCACCCACGAACGATGACTCATTCAACACGAACGGCACGGTTTCAGCACCGGCACGAAAATTCAGAATCAGGAAATCGCTTGCCGTCCCCGGAGGAACGCGTAAACTCTATTGGCGCGAGCGTTTGACGTCACGGATATAAGGTAACCGCGGAATATCTCTGACCAGCAAACCGGACGTATATCATAAGCTATACTTTCCACATCCACCAGCCCGGCGCATCTTGACCGTTCCACGCAGGCAACCTAGACTAACGAATACACCAGCAAGGTATCAAGGTCAGTTTCAGACTGGGGATTCGTTTGAATACAAGGCGCTCTCGCCAACGCCGGGGAGACAACGGTAACCCCGTCATCTAGAATGAAGCGTCCCCGCGGAAATTTTTTTCGCGACTGCTGATCAATCAGACGGGAATCGCCACGGAGTGCGTCCCGGATGATCACGAACAGACTCAATACCGTAGCATCGTATTACAGTATCCAAGTCGTAATCCTGTCGATGAACACCTTGCCGCCGCAAGGCTCGCCCTCAAGGGCGATTCGTGTGGTCCAACATACTGAAAACCATGAGGTAACTTACGCCATGCCGTTTGCCCACTCTCTCCTCCGACATCTGCTGATGTCCTGCTTCTGCCTCGCCCTGTTCTCGTCTTTGATCGTCGCACCGGAGGTGGCTGTCGCCGAGGACGCGAAGCCCGCCAAGGCAGAACAACCCGATCCGGAAAAATACGCGTACATCACGATCAAAGGTTCCTACCCCGACACCGTCGCGGCCCAGGGACTTTTCGGAGCCACGCAGAATACACTGGCGAAAACCATCAAGCAGTTCCGTACCGCGGAACGGGATCGTCATCTGACCGGCATCGTCCTTAAGATCAACAGTCCGGAACTCGGCTTCGGAACGCTGCATGAATTGCGACAGGCGATTCTGCAGTACCGGACGTCCGGTAAAAAGATCTACGCGTACCTCGACTCGGCGACGATGAAAGATTACCTGCTCGCCACGGCCTGTGACGAAATCATGATGCCCGAATCGGGTGTGGTGATGCTGCTGGGTCTGCGTATGGAGATTCAGTTCTTCAAAAACATGCTCGACAAACTCGACATCAAACCCGACGCGCTCAAAGTCGGTGAGTACAAATCGGCGGCCGAAACGATCTCGCGTTCGGAAATGAGCCCTGAGTTCCGCGAAGAGATGGAAGCGATCCTCGACAGCTATTACGAAATGATCGTCACCACCATTTCTGAAACGCGTGGTCTCCCGAAAGAGAAAGTCGGCGACATCATCGACACCGGCATCAGCACGATGACCGAAGCCAAAGAACAAGGTCTCGTCGATGTGATCGGCTACGAAGATGAACTCCTGGATCGACTGCGCAAAGGGAACGAAGAAACCAAGTTCGACGAAAAGTACGGCAAAGAGAAAGTCGACACCGACTTCTCGGGGTTCGGTGGTCTCGTCAAACTGGTGAACCTGATGATGGGAGTAGAGACGCAGACACGCGCTTCAAAAACACCGAAAATCGCGGTGATCTATGCCAGCGGCCCGATCATGCCGGGCAAAAGCCAGAGCGGTCTGTTCGGCAATGTGATGGGCTCCGATACAATCGTGGAAGCAGTCGAGAAAGCGGCGGATGACGAAACCGTTAAGGCGATCGTCCTGCGGGTGAACAGCCCGGGCGGGTCCGCGCTCGCGAGTGACCTGATGTGGCACGCTCTCGAAAAAGTCGAAAAACCGATTGTCGTCAGCATGGGCGATGTCGCCGCGAGTGGCGGGTATTACATCTCCATGGGGGCCGATTACATCTTCGCCGAACCGGGAACAATCACCGGTTCCATCGGTGTCGTCATGGGGAAAGTTGCCGTCGAAGGGCTGATGGAGAAAGTCGGTATCACGACGACCGTCCTCAGTCGCGGCAAGAACAGCGGCGCGATCAGCATCCTCGAGCCGATGTCCGACTCGGAACGGGCGACGATGCAGAAAATGCTCGACGACATTTACCAGCAGTTCACGACCAAAGCAGCGGCCGGTCGGGAAATGCCGCATGGCGAACTGGAAAAACTTGCCCGCGGTCGTGTCTACACCGGCGAACAGGCGCTCAAGATCAATCTCGTCGATGAACTGGGAACGATGCCGCAGGCCATCGCGAAAGCGAAAGAACTTGCCGGACTCACCGACAAAGACGCTACCGAAACACTGGAGTTGCCGAAGCCACCCTCTCCGTTCGAACAGTTATTCGGCGATCTCGATGCGGATTCGCAGGTCCAGTCGTTCACCCGCCTGCTGGAACAGGAAGT
>PABD01000156.1 GCA_002702685.1 Planctomyces sp. | reverse complement strand
TCGAACAGTTGCATCTCGAGCGCCTTCTGCAACCGTTCATTCGTCCGGTAGTTGAACTTCTTGCCATCGAGCGCGAGTGCCCCGATGTAGTTCATGATTTCCCGACGGAAATCATCGACCCGCGTTTCCGGAATGCCGATCCGTTCTTCGATGGACCGCATCAGGCGTTCGTCCGGTTCCTCGTCGGCGCCGGTGAACTTGTTCTTCACCTTTTCCTTCTGCGTGTACGCCTTGATGTTATCGATGTAGTTGGCGCACAGGCGATCCATGGCGTCTTCGTCGGCCGCAATCGCGCGTTGCACTTCGTTTTTCACGATGTCGGTATATTCTTCCTTGACGACCGCGATCAACTCGATGTAGTGCATCCGGGTCTCTTCACTGTCGATCAATGAATGATGCTGCAGGCCGGCTTCCAGTTCGTTGAGGACCATGAACGGGTTCAAACTGGTGGCGGTGGCATTCACGACCAGGGCGTTGGAGATCTTGTCCTGCACATAACGGGGAGAGATCCCCTGCAGCCCTTCTTTCCGTGCTTCGCGCCGCAGTTGCAGCACGTTGTCGGAAGTGAAGCCCGGGAGCGATTTCCCGTTATAAAGTTTGAGTTTCTGCAGCAACGTCAGGCTGGCATTCTTCGGTTGTTCCAACCGCGTGAGCACCGCCCACATTGCCGCAATCTCCAGTGTATGCGGGGCGATATGTTTGCCTCGCACGCGGGCGTTGTTGTAATCCTTTTCGTAGATCTTGATCTCTTCGGAAAGCTTGGTGACGTACGGCACGTCAATTTTGATTGTCCGGTCCCGAAGGGCTTCCATGAATTCGTTCGACTGAAGTTTGCGGTATTCCGGTTCATTCGTATGACCGATGATGACCGTGTCGATATCCGTCTGCGCAAACTTCTTCGGTTTGATTTTGTGTTCCTGCGATGCGCCGAGCAGATCGTAGAGGAATGCGACATCGAGCTTGAGAACTTCAATGAATTCGATCAGCCCCCGGTTGGCGATGTTGAATTCGCCATCGAAGTTAAACGCGCGCGGATCGGATTCGGAGCCATATTCGGCAATCTTCCGGTAGTTGATATCGCCCGTCAGTTCGGTGCTGTCCTGGTTCTTTTCGTCCTTGGGCTGGAACGTACCGATGCCGATCCGGTCCTGTTCGGAGAAGATCAACCGCCGGACGACGACATCCTCCAGCACCTTCATCCAGTCACCATCATGTTTTTCGAGTCGTTCCTGGAAAATGTAACGACTCAACGGACAGACATCCCCTTTGATGTCAACATGGTATTCGCTGTCGTTATTGGCCTCGCGTCCTTCATTGAGATACGCACAGACATCCACACGGGCGCTCGTGGGAATGAGTTGCAGGGGTTCTCCATGCATCGGGTCCCAGAGAATTGAGCCGTCTTCCTGTTTCCAACCGAAGGAATAGAGGGCACCATCATCGATTTTCGAGTAGCGCTCCAGTCCCTGTTTGAGCAGGCGGGCGATCGTGCTTTTGGAGCTGCCGACCGGGCCGTGAAGCAGAATCACGCGGCGTTCGGCTCCGTATTGCAGAGCGGCCGACTTGAAGACGTTGACGAGATCCATGAGCGGTTTCGTCAGGCCGAAGATCGCGTCGTGACCATCGTTGTCGGGGTCATCGAAGAACCGGTAGCGGACCTGGGTATCTTTCTTGTTCTCTAACGGATAGGTTCCGTACGACATGATCATGTCGTAGAGACGTTGGAAAGCAGTCCGGGCGACCTTGGGGTTCGTTTTCACGATATCGAGATACTCGTGAAAGGTTCCCTGCCAATGTATCTGTTTGAAAAGAGACTGACTCTGATCGGAGACCAGACGCTCGAGAAATTCACGACCTGTTCCCATGGCACCGCTCCCTGTTGGATTGAGCCCCGGGGATTCACAGTCCGTCGCCGCAACATTCTGATAATGGAATGGTTCTGATGGCTGAAGGATCACTTTTGCTAAATGTGCCGGAAGTGAGAGAGTCCTCTCCTCACCGACATTCAATTCGATCCAGTTGTGATACCTTTCTCTGCACCAGAAGTGTGGGTTGGACTGTTATCAAGGGCTGACTTCATCACGATGTCATTGTCGTCACACAACCAGTTGATATCGCTTCCGTATGGTCGCACTGAAATTCTTCACAGGATTACCTTCTGCACGTGATTACCTTCCGCACGTGGCCTCGGCGGAATCACGCCGCAGCGATGAGAGCTTTTGCCGCGTGAGTGAAACCCGCGGAAGCCATTCGCCCGGCAGTGACATTACCCCTGCGAGGGTAATTGCCGAAGAGAAGTTATTTCAGGACTCGCATTTATGGCAGCGACCCTCCCTGGCCGGACATGACGTGTGATTGAGGATGGTGATTGAACCGTTCAGTCTGTTCGGTGTTACAGATGGCGCTGTCTAACAGAACATCAGGAATAACCGGATAACGATCCGGGGCTCAACCAGTTTTATTATCCAGACGCGTTCCTTGTTAGGCAATATGTTTTTTAACAAGTGTGTTGAAACGAAACTCTTTGGAGCGATTCCATCAGGAAAATGATTGACGCGGGTCAATGATCCAACACGAAGCGGAGTTCGAAGCGATGACACATTCGTGGCAGTCAAAGATGTCCAACTGTGTCCGGTGACGAAGGAGACACGAAAGTTGTCCGCAGGTTCTCTCTCGGGTTCATTACTCTCACCGGTCAGACGTCGGCGGAGGTGTTGGGGCTTTTGTTGGCCCACGCGCCGTCAGAGACCGGAAGAGCGGAAAGACGTTTTTATTCAGGACAGAAGTCGGCGAGCCCAGTTAATTTTTGGTGTTCCAGAGGTGCAGCGGGCGAAACCACCTGCGTGGTGTCCGTGTTCACAACTCGTTGCTGTTCAAGGGATTGAGGTTTTGTGGCGGTTGCGGGTGTCCATCCGGGAGCATTTTTTCCAAAACAGGCCGAAACCCGAGGTTCCCCGGAGGGTTAAATCGATTGCCGGCGAATAATCGTTTTGCTCTTTCCCGACTGGCGGAAATCGACGCTTTTATTCTGATTTGAAGGCTGGAATAAGGGAAACTAAGTTCTTGCCTCGCAAGTCTTTGTCGTGTCAGTATTCACCCGATCGCTACCGTGCTGCTTCCACTCGGGCCAGCCGCGTCCCTCGTCCAGGATAAATCCATGAGTAATCCCGGTTCCCAATCCGTATCCCGAACGGCACTGTTCCCTGCGGCTGTCGTCTGCTGCCTGGTGTTTGGTATCACCCTGATGGGGTTTTCAATCGGAACGATCTCCGCAGAGGAGGCGACACCCCAAGTTAATAAAATGGGGGCAAAGAAACCGGTCGCGAAAAAATCGGCCGCTCGGGAAGAGAACGCAAATCCGGAACGCGTAAAACAGGCGAAGAATGCGGGTAAAGCCAAACAGGCAGACAACCCGAACAAAAAGCAGGCCGACAAAAAGCAGGGGAAGAAAAAAAACAACGCCCAAAAAGCAAACAAAACTGCTGCACAGAAGGCGAAACAGCAGCAGAAGAGGAAGCAGTCGCAGCTGGCGGCGGAAGAGACGAACGAATCTACGGCGGCGACGCTGAATGAGATGAATCCGCCGGCACCGGTCGACCTGGCCCATGTCCGCGAGGTTTCGAAACAGATCGATGAACTGATCACGGTCGGGCTCAACAACAGCGGTATCGCTCCCGCTCCGCTGGCGAGTGATGAAGACTTTCTCCGCCGTGTTAACTTTGACCTCACGGGCAAACTTCCGACCAGTGCCGAAGTCGTCGAGTTCGGTCTGTCGAGCGATCCGGACAAACGGGCGAACGTCATCCACAATCTGCTGGGGACTCGAGAGTATGCACAGAACTGGGCTCAGTACTGGCGGGATGTCATTTACACGCGCGCGACCGACCCCCGTGCTCAGCGACAAAGCCCTGTCTTTACCGAATGGATGCAGGGACAGATTGCCGCCAATCGGAGCTGGGATGAGATCACGACGGAAATGCTGACTGCAACCGGCCGTATGTCCCAGGATGGCCAGACCGGGCTCTTCTTCGCTCATAATGGGGAAGGGGAAGAGATCGCCGCGGAAGCGAGCCGGATTTTCCTCGGTATCCAGATTCAATGTGCCCAATGCCACGATCACTTCACCGATCAATGGACTCGCGAGCAGTTTCACCAGCTGGCGTCGTTCTTCCCCCGCGCCAAGGTTCGCCGGGTCGAAGGCTCAGAACCTCGGGATTTCGAAGTCTACTCGCGTGATGGAAACGCCAATCCGCAGCAGTCGAAGTTGTTCGCCTCTCTCGCCGACCCGGAATCGTTTCTGGCCACCTACGACCGCAATAACGATGGTGTGCTCAACATGCGTGAATTGAATCCCCGGCAGGGAAAACCGGAAAACAAGAAAGCGTTCGCATTGCCTCGTCGGATTCTCGCTGAACTGGATACGGACAAGGATCGCCAGTTGACGCTCGCCGAACTGGCCGAATTCAAGATGCCCGGCAAGTTCAAACGGAATGCGGCCGAACATTTCATGGCGGACCTGAATGACCCTTCGGCGCCCGGTACACCGATGTCGCCCGCTTTCTTTCTGAGTGAGACGGATATCGATGAAGGACTGGCGGATATCGAACGCAGGACGGTCGTCGCCGATTTGATCACCTCGCCCGAGAACGAATGGTTTGCCAAAGCCTATGTGAACAGGGTCTGGACGGTGCTGCTCGGCGAGGGATTTTTCCCGGCGATCGACGACATCGGTCCGGAACGCGAAATGCGTCATCCCGAGGTGCTCGATCTGCTGGCGCGGGAGTTCGTGGCCAGCGGTTACGACATGGAATGGCTCTTCCGCGTTATCCTGAATACCGAAGCGTATCAGCGGGAAGCGCTGGAACTCGATCCGGCGAAGACATCTTCGGATTTCGCCGCTGTCCTGCCCACTCGACTGCGGGCGGATCAGGTTTATGAGGCGCTCGTCTGTGCCCTGGGAGCGAATGAACCCGGACCGGCCGCCGTAAAGAAACGCAAAAACAAAAAGTCATTCGAAGAGGGGCGACGAAATCAGTTCCAGAAACTCTTCGAATACGATCCTTCCGAAAACAGCGCGGAAGTCTCCGGTACTATCCCGCAGGCCCTTTTCCTGATGAACTCGCAGCGGATCAACGGTCAGATCGAAGGGCGGAATTCCTTTGTTCGCGAACTGCTGGATCAGGAGATGACCCCGGAGGCGATCACGACCGAGATTTACCTCCGCGTGCTGGGCCGCACCCCGGATAAAGAGGAGGTCGAACTGGTCGCTGACTATGTCCAGCAGGCGGAGACGCCACTGGAAGGTTACGAAGACCTCGTCTGGAGCCTGATCAACTCGACCGAGTTCCTCACCAAACGCTGATTGTGCACTACGTTTCTGATCCAAACCAACTTAACTCACCCGACGCAATTCCCACCCGTGATTCACGCCGAATCGGACGGGGGAAGCGATACAGACAT
This sequence comes from Planctomyces sp., assembly GCA_002702685.1. Classification (GTDB taxonomy): domain Bacteria; phylum Planctomycetota; class Planctomycetia; order Planctomycetales; family Planctomycetaceae; genus Polystyrenella. The sequence continues at coordinate 6,261 of PABD01000156.1, read as the reverse complement.
CGAATCCGCAGGAGATTCAAACGATGACCATTCATGAACAGGTTCGCATTGGACGTTCCGGCATCAGCCGCCGCCGGTTTGTACACACCGTCTCGGCAGCGGCTTTCGCCGCCGGTACGCTCACCTTTCGCGACATCGTCAGTCTGCGGGCCGAAGAACTCCAGAAACAGCGACGGTCGATGATCCTGCTCTGGTTAAATGGCGGTCCGAGCCAACTGGAGATGTTCGACCCCAAACCGAACCATGCAAACAGCGGAGAGACCAAAGCGATCCAGACTTCGGTCAGTGGTATCGAGATCGCGCATCGCTGGGAACAGACGGCGAAAGTAATGGACGACGTCGCCCTGATCCGGTCCATGACGAATAAGGAAGGCAACCATCGCCGAGCGAGTTATCACCTGCATACGGGTTACGTTCCATCTGGTTCGGTCAAACATCCCAGCCTGGCGGCGAATGTTGCCTATCGCATCGCCGATCCCGAAGTGACCATTCCCAGCGTCGTCTCCGTCGGAAATACGTTCGGTGCCGGTTACCTCGGCGTCGACTACGAGCCCTTCGTCGTGGGCGATCCGGGAACGCTCCCCACCGATACGACGCCGACCGTCGACAGCCAACGTTTTAATAAACGGTTGGGCCTGCTCGGTCAGATCGAAAACCGCTACGCGGACCGGGGAGCGGCTTCCCTCGTCAAATCGCATCAGCAACTCTACAAGAAGACCCGCAACCTGATTACCAGCCCGGAGCTGAAAGCCTTTGACTTCGCGGATGAACCCGCCGAAATGCTGACGGCCTACGGCGATAACAAATTCGGTAAAGGCTGCCTGCTCGCGCGTCGACTCATCGAAGCGGGAAGTACGTTCGTGGAAGTCACGCTCAATGGCTGGGACACCCATCAGGATGTCTTCACCCGGACGGACGAACTGATCAGCCAGGTCGACCCCGCCTTCGCCGCGTTGATCGCAGACCTGAAAGCGCGCGGTCTGCTGGACACAACAACCGTTCTCCTGATGGGCGAATTCGGTCGCACACCGAAAATCAATCCCCGGGGTGGACGGGACCACTTCCCCCGCGTCTTCAATGCTGCCCTCGCGGGTGGCGGCATCCGCGGCGGTCAGGTCATCGGCCAATCCTCAGACGATGGTTCGGAAGTCGCGGAACGCCCGGTGACCGTAGGGGACCTCTTCTGCTCTCTCTGCCATACACTGCAGATCGATCCCGCTTCGGAAACCCGCAGCCCCCTCGGCCGCCCGATGAAGATCGTGGAGGAAGGGGAGGTGGTCGAAGAGCTGTTTACTTAACAGCCGGATCACAAACCACACCACGAATTCAGGGAGGCGGACTTTGTCCGCCTCTTTATTTTTACGTTCGCGTTTCGGGATTTAATCCTTGATCAACACTGGACGCCCAGTCACTATCGGTTATGCTGTACTGTTGTCATTGTCAGGCAATGTGAGCCAGGAGTCGTTCCGGGATGGTCTTGCGGCACAATCATTACGAGGTTGCCTTTGAAGAATACCTGCGCGGAGCGTGTGTGCCGTACGTCGCCGTGGATGAAACCCGCCGGGCGCTCCTGGCGAATTCGTCACTCAAGTCGATGGACTTTATCGTTTACGGCTGCGGGTCGGAGAATCTCCTGATCGATATCAAGGGGCGTCAGTTTCCAACGGGCCTCGGCGAAGAGGGGAATAACTCCGGCCATAAGTGGGTGAACTGGGCGACGAACGACGACGTCCTCTCGCTGCTGCAATGGGAGCAGGTCTTCGGAGAGAATTTCGCCGCCTGTTTTGTTTTTGCCTATGAAGTCCTCGATAAACGCTGGTATCGTGAACTTGAGGATTTGTTCGTCTATCAGGACCGGACATACGCCTTTTACCTGATCCGGGTTCGCGACTACTACGTCCATATGAAAAGGCTCTCGGAAAGCTGGGACACGTACTCAGTACCCGCCCGCATTTATCGACAGACGATTATCCCCTTCCGTCGCCAGTTGCAACTCGAACCGATTCCGTCCAGCTGATACAATTCATGTGTTGAATGATCCGGTCGCCTGCCGTATCTCACTCTGGCCCAGAGCTCAATTCATCTGACATACCTCCACTCTCAGTGCCCATCCGGAAGGACCATTTCCCTGATGTCGCTATCCAACCTTCCGTCGCTGCTGGAACTGCCCCGGCTCTTTGCCCAGCCTCCCACACAGGAACCTTCCTGGAGCATGGTCGACGCCATCGTCGTCGTGGGCCTCATTCTCCTGGCCCTCACCGCCATCTGCAAATCCTCCCAACGCCACTAACCGGCGTTCGCCGGGTTGGGTCCGCGGAGGGAGCGCGCTCAGCATCGGGAGCGTGTTTGCCGCTGGACAGCGGGGGTGAAGGGACTTCGGCTTTAGAAGAGGTGTCCACCCTGGGTTGAGCTCGCGGTTGCCTCCTTTAGATGCGACGTTTTTTACCGCGGGCCGCTGTCTGTTTCTCAATTTCAGACACCCCTTTGCCTTGTTCCCACCAATTTGGGACACATTCTCCCCTCGTCCGTCGACAGACTTGTGACCTCAACAGGGTACTACTACAATTGCGGGCGCATGAGGCCCCAACTGCGGGGAGAGTCTGCCTGTCTCTCCCCTGCCAGCAGGTCCGCCCCCATTCCCCGGATGTCGCTCGACCTGTGCATATGTGTAAATGAGATTGAAGTAACCTATTTGACCCTGGAGGAATTACTGAAGTGGCTATTAAAGTTGGTATTAACGGTTTTGGTCGTATTGGTCGTATTACTCTGCGGGCGCTCGCTGCTCGTCCGGACGAATTCGAAGTGGTGGCCGTCAATGACCTGGCCGATACCAAATCGCTGGCCATGCTGTTGAAATACGACAGCGCCCAGGGTCGCTTCCCCGGAACCGTCGAAGTCGATGGCAATGACCTCGTCGTCAATGGCAAGAAAATCAAAATCTGCGGCGAACGCAATCCCGCAAACCTTCCCTGGAAAGAACTCGGTGTCGATGTTGCTCTCGAGTCGACCGGTTTCTTCACCGGCCGCGAAAAAGATGGCAAGCCGGGCTATGACAGCCATCTCACCGCAGGGGCCAAAAAGGTCGTCATTTCGGCTCCGGCCAAAGACGCCCCGGACCTGACCTGCGTCATGGGTGTGAACGACGATCAGCTGACCGCCGATCATAAATGTGTTTCGAACGCCAGCTGCACCACCAACTGTCTCGCCCCGATGGCCAAAGTGCTGCACGAGAACTTCGGTATCGTCAACGGTCTGATGACGACCGTCCACGCTTACACGAACGATCAGCGGACTGCGGACCAGCTGCACGACGATCCCCGCCGCGCCCGTGCTGCCGCGATGAACATCATTCCGACCACAACCGGTGCCGCCAAAGCCGTTGGCCAGGTTCTTCCTGAATTGCAGGGCAGACTGACCGGTCACTCACTCCGCGTTCCGGTCATCACCGGTTCGATCACCGACCTCGTCGTGAATCTCTCCAAAGGGACCACCCCGGAAGAGATCAACGCGAAAATGAAAGAGGCTGCCGAAGGACCTCTCAAAGGGATCCTCGAGTACGTCACCGATCCGATCGTCTCCACCGACATCATCGGCAACCCGCACAGCAGCATCTTTGACTCCTCCTGGACCACCGCCATCAGCCCGACGATGGTCAAAGTCTTCAGCTGGTACGACAACGAGTTCGGCTACTCCAACCGGACCGCCGACCTTATCGCGAAAATGGCCAAACTGTAAGCCAGTCGTGATCGCTGTTTGCAGCAAACCGAAAATGAAAAACGCCCCGGTCATCGATCGGGGCGTTTTTTTTTGTGCCTGTATTCGACCTGTATTCCAGAAGGGAGAGGCTTCCGAAATCACTCACTCGCGACGGGGGCCATCTGGTATTCGAGCGTGAACTGGTGCTGGCTTTCGTCGGGAACGATGTTCGTGGAGCGGCAACGTTCCTGTTTGATCGGGTCCCAGGTGACGACTTCTATCTCATTGCGGGATGGATGGAACCGCAGCAGACGCAGGCCATACACGCCATAGTCGGAGAGCAGGGAGTGAACCCTGTTCCCGGAGTCCCCGGTGCTTTCCAACCGGCAGGCCTGCGAGCGGCTCTGGTCACCGCAGAGCATCAGAAACACATTCGCGTGTTTGCGAAAGCATTTCTTCCACATCTGTTGTGGCGAATTCCCGTCATTTCCATGGCACTTGGACCATTTCATCCGCCCTTTGGGGGCATCATAATAGTCGCGCGCTTTCTTCGGTTTCTCCACCGGTCCGAGATCCATGTGCGTCGTGATGATCGCCCGTCGGCTCCGGTGTGTCTGCAGAACGTCGTCCGCCCATTCGAGCACGTTATCGGGGGCATTGCATTCGATATGCAGGATGACAAAATCCATGCCACAGGCCGTAAACAGCTGATAGCTGTTCGCGTTGTTGCCTGAGACCTGTTGTTTCTTTTCTGATCGTTCGAAACAGCTGCCGTACCAGTCGAACCCGGTAAAGCGCGTCTTGGGGAAGTATTCCTGGAACAGGGAGGAGTTCCCCGACTTCCCTTCCATGTCGTGATTGCCGACGCAGAGCCCGTAGGGGACTTTTCCGTGGAGCTTGTCCATGCACTGCCGGGCGACGGTCCATTCGGAGGCCTGGTTCCGGTCGACGATGTCGCCGACATGCGAGACGAAGGCGATCCGCTGCGAGTCGATGTTCGCTTCGATCCAGTCGGTCCAGGCATCGAAAGTCGAGTTGGTCACCGGCGCAGTGCTGTCCGGTTCGCGTTTGGTATTGGCCCCGTAATATTGCTGCGTGTCGGGGATGACGACGATGCTGAAACTGTCCTCACCAATTGGAGACAGTTCGTCTGCGCGAGTGGCCGTGTCCCATCCGAGGGACGATAGATTGAATCCTAAGAAAATCATCCACATGGTATAACGAAAGAATTTCATTTCGCCAATCTTTCTGTCACGTATCTCATGGAATGGCCTGAAGTTCGGTCCCCGATGGCAACGGGGCAATCCCCATCTGAGGTGGTTATTCTGCCACCGTACCATGAGCACCCGATGAAGTTCATCCGGACCGGTTGTGAAAACAGGTAAAATTCGGGTCTCCGGGAATTCGCATCGCCCTCGAATCCCTCTTTTGTTATATTTCGCGGCCTCGATCCAACAGGGGATTCATTGGGTCACCGGAACTTTCGTTTCCGTCGCAATTGCGTTCAAGGACGAACGAACATGGCACGTCGCGTCGCCCGGCACGGGCATAAAAAACATTCTTATTTCTCGCTCGTTTTCTGGTCTCTGAGTCTGGTCTCGGTCACGCTCTATGCGGGATGGCGTTGTGGCTGGATTCCGCTCGATGCTGCCGGCCCGCTGACGACGGACTACCTCCCCACGAAGAACTCGAGCGCCGTCGCAGTCGCCGTAGCGGGGAAGGGGGGAGCCGATGTCCCACTCGAAACGGGAAACACGACCGTTCCCGCATCCGGAACAGGGGCGTCCCCAGCGGAGGCTTTTTCGTTCGATAACCAGACAGAACCTCCGGTGGCGGACCTGACCGAACCGGACCCGCGCGCCGCATTAGGGGGAGGGCATTCAACGCCCCGTGAACTCAACTTGAGCGACATCGGACCCGCGGCTCAGCCGGTTTCATCAAGGGGCGCTGCGAATTCATCGTCGGCACAGTCATCGACGTTCACTTCCTCATCGACGTTCACTTCCTCGGGAATGATCCTCCCACAATCCTCCGCCGCGCAATCACGGGAGATTCTGCAGACGGGGAACGAGGTCGAGGCGAACAATCGCGCCAGCGGGGTTCGCACGGCGGCAGTTCCGCCCGATGGAGGCTTCTCGAACGAACCTGCCACCGAACTGCCTCCGCCGGATCTGTCGGAGATCGACCGATTGCTCGAAGCGAACGAATACCTCAAAGCCCATCGATTGATGTCGGACCTGTACTGGAAACATCCGCAATGGCGGCCCTATCTGCAGCGACGCATTGATCTGACGGCCAGGTCCATCTACTTCGCGCAGCAGCCACACTACCTCAAACCGTATGAAGTCCAGCCGGGCGACCAGTTACGCCTCATCGCGGACAAATACAATGTCTCGTGGGAATACCTTGCCCGGCTAAATCAACTCGATCCGCAGCGGATGCGGGCAGGTCAAAAGCTCAAGGTCCTCAAAGGACCCTTCGCCGCCGTTGTCGATCTGTCGGAATTCGAACTCATCATTCACGCCTATGGCTACTACGTAAAACGATACCCTGTCGGCATCGGTA
>PABD01000155.1 GCA_002702685.1 Planctomyces sp. | reverse complement strand
GATCTCGCCGTGCGGGCGGCTCGTCCGCTTCGAAGAGACCGAATCGGCAGCCCGTATCGACCGGTTGAATCGCCAGCGTATGGTGGCGGTCCGGGCGAATATCGCCGGGGGTTTCGCGCTGGCGGATCGTATCGATGCACTCCGCGCCGCTGCGGATGACATCGGCGTGCCTCCGGGCTACGGAATCGAAGTCCTCGGAGGTGGCCGCGAACTCGAACGGACACTCGCCGACTTCGGTTGGACGTTCATCCTCTCATTCGTCCTGATGTACATCGTCCTCGCCGCGCAGTATGAAAATCTCGTCCATCCGTTTGTCATTCTGCTTTCCCTCCCGCTCGCTGTTCCCTTCGGTCTTCTCAGCCTGCATTTCGGTGGAGAGACGCTCAACCTGTATTCCGCACTGGGAATTCTGGTGCTGTTCGGCGTGGTGAAAAAGGCCGCCATTCTGCAGGTCGACCATACTAACGCCCTTCGCGCAGAGGGTATGGAACGGCACGACGCGATCATGCAGGCGAACCGCGACCGACTTCGGCCGATCCTGATGACGACCGTCTCCTTCGTCGCCGGTCTGATGCCGCTTCTGATAGCGACAGGCCCGGGGGCAGAAGAACGTCGTTCCATCGCCGTACTGGCGGTCGGCGGTCAGACATTTTCGCTGCTGCTGACCTTGCTCGCGATCCCGGTGCTCTACACCTTCTTCGACGATCTCGGTGGCTGGATGCACCGCACCTTCCGGATCACAAATCAGGATGAACTCTTCGAGACAGTTCCCCACTCGAACGCTGGCGCGCCTGCTGCCACGGTTCAGCAGAAAGAGGACTGATCTGCTATTCGGTCCAAACAAACATTTCCTGAGCCGACTGGCCCGCCCGATATGATGATGCCGGAACGGTAAATTCATAATCGACAGCATGGATCCCCGGCTACTTCAATGGCACAATGGAGCGAGTGCTTGACTCTTCCAACAGCCGTTTTCATACAGGAAAAATCGGCATGCCGATTCGATTTGCTTGTCCCAGGTGTGGGCGACGCTTCGTGGTGCGCGATGAATTCGCGGGTAGGACAGGGCATTGTAATACCTGTCAGCACCGCTTCCACATTCCCCAACCGCGGGAAGTGGCCGCGCCGGCAGCGGTGAGCGGGCACTATCAGCTCACCAGCCGACATGAGGGGAAAGAGACCGAGCCTGCACGTGGCGGTTATCAGGTTCCTTCTTCAGTAGGGCTCGCCGCCGTCTCCAGCCACAGCCTCGAGCAGATTCGCCGGAATGAACAGACGTGGGACGACGACGAAGATTCGAGTCCTTACCGGATCAAAAAGGAACGCATTCCGCGGCACGAACCGCGCCGGGAGAAGAAACACCGCGAGAAATCGGGCCCTCCCGGATTCTTCAGAGAGTTCTACTGGGCAAGAATGCATGGCGTGCGGCACTTGCTCGACAATCTGAATGAATTTGGTTACCTCCTCTGCGTTCCGTTCATTGCCATGCTGATGATTGCGATCATCTGGCAGAATCGGCAGCTTGGCCTGACCGCGGCATCGGGAATCATCGCGATCAACGTCGTCCGGTTTTATATCAACCTGATTCACCTGGCGGTCATTCCTTTCCGCAACAGCCTGACGCAGGGAACCCTGTTCTTTATCCCTCCCATCACGTTCTACTTCCTTTACAAACACTGGAATGTCATGAAGCAAGGGGCGCGCAAACTGGAAGGCCCGATTCTTCAGATTGTCGTCGCGGTGCTGGTCTTCACATTCATTCCCTTTCTGCAGAGTGACGGTGGGTCGCAGGATCTGTCACTTCCCGATCGCATCAAAAAGGAATCCAGAGAGCTGCGGAAAGAGACCGAATCCAACACAGAAAAGCTTGAGAAGTTCTCAAAGAAAGCCGGTAGCGAAGCCCTCGAAGGAGCTCGGGATAAACTCGAAGAACTCGCTCCCGACGAAAAAATGCCCGCTACGGAATGAGTACGGCTGTCATTTTTAACAGCTTCCGGTCGAAGACGGATTTATCGTTATTGTGACGGCGTGGTTCACGACTAACCCTCCTCGTATTTCCTGACATTCAAACCGATATGACGCCCACCGAAGAAGACAGCAAACCGACCCTCATTCGTGATGTCCCTGGTCAGCCCATCGACCTGGAGGCGGAAACGGTTTTATTCGAGCAGACGATGCCGAACCAGGGACCCGTGCGCATGGTCGAAGGATCCGCTGTCAGCTTTCGCTCGGCGACGGTCAGTCTGCTGCAATGGCGTTTACGCGCGATCCTGGTTCTCGCCCTGGTGGTGAATATCGGCCTCGTCATCCTGACCCTTTTCAATAGCGCCGAGTTCATTACGGGTGGGTACGAACATTACTATGTCTTCGCAATCCTGCGGATGGGAATCCTGGGAGGGTTATTGGCGATTCTCTGGGCCTATGACCACTTCACGCTTCCGCAACTTCGGTCGCTGGAGGGAGTGATTTTCGGTTTCATTATCGTCATGTGGATTCTGCAGCGTTATTCGTCGGTTATTTCCGCGGCCGAAACGAGCAGCGAAGTCATTCTGCTGGCGAATCGATTCAATGGTTTGATTTCTTTGATTTTCATTATTCTCAGCTTCGGCATGTTGATCCCCCACCGCTGGCAGGAAACGGCGAAAGCGGTCTTCACGATGGGGCTGGCGCCACTCGCGGTGACCATCCTGATCTGGCTGTTTCATCCGGAACTGATGAAGGACATCCGCGAACTGAATTCTCCCGAGCACATGGGGAGTCTGATTCTCAACCTGATCATCGCCTGCGCGCTGGCCACCTACGGTGCAGGTGTATTGAATTACATGCGGGAACGCATTCATGAGGCGGAGCAGTACGGACAGTACCGGCTGTTACGCAAGATTGGCGAAGGGGGAATGGGGGAGGTCCATCTTGCAGAACACGCCTTGTTGAAACGCCCGTGTGCCCTCAAGCTGATCCGTACGGATAGCGAACACGACGAAATTGCAATCGCCCGTTTCGAACGTGAAGTCCGCACCACCGCCGGACTGACGCATCCGCATACCATTGAAATCTACGACTACGGCCACACGGACGATGGGGTCTTCTACTACGTGATGGAGTTCCTCCCCGGCATGAGTCTCGCGGATCTGGTCGATGTGCATGGAACCCTTTCTACCAGCCGTGCGCTGCATCTGCTCGACCAGACGTGCGACGCACTGATCGAGGCACACGGAGCGGGCCTTATTCATCGTGATCTCAAACCGGACAACCTGTTTGTCTCGGAACGCGGAGGGGTATGCGATTTCGTCAAAGTGCTTGATTTCGGCCTGGTGCGGCAGACGAACCCGGATGCCTCTGATGCCACGGCGGAAAACGTCATCAGCGGTACCCCCCGGTATATGGCCCCGGAGCAGGTAATGGGTGAACCGAACCTCGACGCCCGCTGCGATATTTATGCTCTCGGATGTATCGCTTACTTCACTCTGACGGGGCGGACACCATTCACGGAGGAATCGGTCATGGCTGATATGATCGCGCATACGAACAAAGAGGTCATTCCTCCTTCGCGGCATGCGGATGGAATTTCGCCTGAACTCGAAGCCGTCATTCTCAAATGCCTCGAGAAGAAGAAAGAAGACCGCTTCGCTTCCGTCTTCGACCTGCAGCAGGCACTCCGCGACTGCCCGGGATATGGTGACTGGGACTCCCGTCAGGCGGCTGTCTGGTGGGAAGAACAGGAAACCGACGTGGTTACGTCGTGATATCAACTGCGACTGAGTCAGGATTCAGCTGACCGGTGCTCCCACCTCCGCGCATAAAAAAGCCACGGAGGCAGGGAAGGTCCTCCGTGGCTTTACAGGGATTGTCTTGAGCCGCTGAGTTCGATCGTCAGCGGATTTTTCGGCCGAGATTTCCAGTCGCCATACGGGCGGGGCCATCGGCATAGTAGAAGGTCGGGTCGTCAATGATCCATTTCGTCGACCAGGTTTTGCCATCATCGAACGTGGTGATGTTGAAGAAGCTCGAATGGAACCCTTCACATTTGTAACCGTAGGGGAACGAAGACAGCAGGTGGTCGGCTGCGGTCAGGTCATGAATCCCCTCGTGGGCGTAGTAGTGAACCATCCCGTCGGGAGTGAAGGACATGCCGAACGTCCACCAGCCGGGCTGCGTGATTTTTGGACCGGCGATATCGCGGCCGTACTGATCGCAGCGAATCAGGATGTGAGCCGAGTCTTCTTCGTTCCGGCCATCGGTTTTGCTGTTGAACTGAATGAAGAATCCGGGCCAGTACGGTTCCATCTTGCGGCTTTTCTTCCTGAAGATGCCGAACCCTTTTTTCTCGTCGACCAGCGTATGACAGTCGGCACGAATACCGAAGGTCGAGCCGGTGCGGTCTTCGAATTCATCAAACGGCGGTACGTACACACGAACGACAAAGCTCGGATTCTTCTGAAGCCAGAGGGCGTTCCCGGGGATACCACGCGGGTTGAGCACGAGGTCGTCCTGTTGCATTTCCATACTGAGACGACCGGGAATGCCCGCGATCTGCGTCTGCATCAATAAAGCGCCGGTGCTGCCGGGCAGGCCTCCTTCCGGCGTCGGGACGCGTTTGACCAGGTCGGGAGTTCCCCGGTAGTCGCTCTCCAGAACGCGGCGGTTGGAGGAGAACCCGTTCGGTCTCCGTACCTGCTCATCGATGTTGGAACTGCTTTTGGGAAAGTTGTAAGTGTAGGTCCAGCTCTCGTCTTCAAAGTCGTCACCAATATTGGGGACCACCGATCCCTGACCGGGCACCACGCCCTGAGCATAGACGGCGTGGGTGAAGACAAATATAGAAACGACAGAGAAAAGGACAATCTGTCGCAGTATCATCGATTTGAGAGCCATCGTGCTTCGCATCCTATCGAAAGTACGCTGCTGTCGCGGGGGCCATGTCATAAGTTTGCCGCGCTAAGTTGCATTGCGTAATACGCGCTGCGCCTTTCAGGCAAAAAGACGGAACAGGCCAGACGAACAGAGAGAGAGGAGATCGTTTCGCAGGATCATTCAGCGTCAGCCTGTGAGTGGGTCACCTTCCCTGGTGAACCATCCGACGGCCATCGCTATTCGCCACCCCTGCGCTACGAACAATGCGCAACTGAAATGTGCAATGTCTATATCGGATGTTGTTTGGACCACGTTTACCGATTGTATCTGTTGCAGCAAAAGCAAACGCACTACGTCATCCGCAACCCGTTATTGGTTCCCAGAGCCCCTCATTGCTAAATTCGGAAACCTGCCCGCAGGGGACGCAGTTTGACATGAAGTCAGGCGAAATCGATTGGCGCGCGAACTGTCAGGGCGCCGATGGTTCAAGACTGGCTGGCGACTCTGACTCGTCCTCTTCTGCCGGCGCAAAAAAAGAGGGACGACCACCGTCGGTGATCGTCCCTTTCGAAGTTATCTGTTTTAAATCAGCGTCTGAGTTCAGGTAGCCGCTCCAACGCGTTTCCGGTTGAGCAACCAGAGCAGGATCGGGCTGGCAACGTAGATCGAGCTGTAAGTACCCACGATCACGCCGACCAGCAGGCAGAAGGCAAATCCGTGGATACCCTCGCCGCCGAACGCGTAGAGAATTCCGACCACGATCAACGTCGTGAACGAAGTCAAAGTTGTTCGGGAGAGCGTCTGGTTGAGGCTCGTGTTCACGATGTCCGAAGTAATCGCCGGGTTCTTGCCACGAACTTCACGAATGCGGTCGAAGACGACAATCGTATCGTTCAGTGAGTAACCAATAATGGTCAGGAACGCCGCAATCATCGGCAGGTTGATGCGGAAGTCTTCGAAGAGCAACACACTTCCCACCGTTCCGCCACTGAGGAGGCCGCCAATCGCGACACAGCCCAGGACGATACAGACGTCATGCACGAGGGCGACCACCGCGGCAACACCGAAAGTGATGTGCTGAAAGCGGAACCAGATGTACATGACGATTGCGGCAAGGCTTGCGAGAATCGCGACGATTGCGAGCTGTTGCATTTCGGAGGCGACCGCCGAACCGAAGGTATTCACTTCTTCGAAGGTCGGATGTGTCGCCATCCGTTGTTGCATGTTCGCGAGGGCTGTAGCGAAGTCTTCCGGACTGATCTGCGGTGCGGCCAGTATCTGCACTTCGGAGTACCGTTCCACGGCACCTTCGCCAGCATTCATACCGGAACCGGAGGTTCCCGTGACGGCGATGAGGTCGGCAGGTTCCTCGTATTTGGGAACTTCTGCGCCCCCTTCCTGAGTCGAGGTGATTTTCGAAAGCGCCTGCAGCATGCCATCCTGCGCCGCGGCAGGGGAAAGCTCGCTGGAGAAGGTGATTGCCGCCTGCTGTCCACCTTTAAATTCAGCCTCGAGGTCCGTCGCTTCGGCTTCCGCAATGGGCTGCGGTTCGCTGTATTCCATCGTAACCTTTTTGAGGTTGAAGCCTTCCGCGGCAGTGAGCGAATCGTTCACCAGCTGGTAGACCTTATCGACATCAGTTTCCTTGGTTCGCAGACGGAAGAAACGTCCGCCTTCTCCACCGCTGGTATCTTCATCAATGGTCAACTGGTCGACGGTAATGCTGCTTCCCAGTTCTGTTGCGGTGAGGACATCTTTCACTTCGCTGGGATTGTGATTCTGTTCCAGTTCGAAGCTGACCATGGTTCCGCCAGTGAAGTCGATGTCGAGGTTGTCGCCACCACGCGAACTGAAGGCGATGAGGCCTCCGACGATCGCGATGGCCGACAGGACGACGCTGAATTTCTGCTGGGAAACGAAGTTGAAGTTGGCCGATTTGACCCACTGAGCCATTTTGAGGTCCGTGATCCACCGTTTCTGTTCGCAGATTTCAAAGATGGCACGTCCGGCGTACAGCGCGGTGAACATACTCATGATAATGCCGATGAACAACGTCACGGCGAAACCTTTGATCTGGTCGGTACCGATCAGATAGAGGAAGAACGCGGTCAGCAGAGTGGTGACGTTGGCGTCGACGATCGTAGTGAAAGCGCGGTCGAAACCGTTGTTAATCGCCATTCGCAGGCTCGAACCCTTGATCCGCTCTTCACGGATACGCTCGAAGATCAGCACGTTGGCGTCGACCGCCATACCGATCGTGAGCACAAGACCCGCGAGTCCCGGCAGGGTGAAGGTCGCGTTGATGAAGACCATCGTGCCGAGAACGAGAACAATGTTGAGGACGAGACAGAGGTCCGCGATGAGACCGGCGACCAGATAGTACATGGCCATGAAGACGAGGACGGCGATCGAGGCCCAGATCAGGGCGTTTTTCCCTTTCTCCTGGATGTCCGTACCGAGGAGCGGGCTGATCGTGTATTCGCTGACCGGTGTCTGATCAAGCGGAATCTCGAGGGCACCGGCGTTCAGAACGCCGACGAGTTCGTTCACTTCTGAGATGGTGAACGAACCGGTGATCTCACCGCGGCCACCGGTGATCGCTTCGCGAATTCCCGGAGCCGAGTGGACAAAGCCATCGAGCAACACGGCCAGGTTTGATTCCGACTGGCCCGTCTTCGGTTCGTACTTCCGGGTCAGTTCGCCGAACAAACGTGCTCCGGCGTTATTAAACACGAACGAAACTGCCGGGCGGCCATTTTCGTCGCGAGATGCCGAGGCGTTCGTCAGGTACTGACCAGTGACGCGATCCTGTTCGTTTTCGAAGACCAGCAGAACTTCGGTGCGGCCGTCCTCGTCCTGTCGAGTCACGAAACCCTGGCGGGCGACTTCTTTTTCTTCGGGTTCGTCGTCCGGACTTTTCTTGTTTTCGAGGGCGACCTTACGCCAGCCCGCGATACGTTTTCCTTCGTCGTTGTAGACATCGCGGCCGGGGTTTTCGGTCGCTCGTCGGATCAATTCACTGTGATCCGGGTTTTGCGGATTGGCGGTGATCGCGAATTCAAGCGAGCCGAGGCGGGTCATGGCCCGCTTCTGCGCGGCGACCACTTCGGGGTCGGCTCCCGGAATAATAACCTCGATGCGGTCATTGCCGACCTGGCGAACGGTAATCTGCTCGGTACCACTCGGGTTCAGACGTTTATTGACCGAAGCGACGAGGTTATCCATCGCTTCCGCGGAGATTTCTTTTTTCTCACCGAGTTTGTCGGACTGTTCGGCCTTTTCCCGGTCGACCTGATAGACGAGGTTGGTTCCCCCCGCCAGGTCGATACCGAGTCGGAACTCATCCCAGACATTGCCACCATTGGCGGCCTGCCACAGGAAGGGAGCCAGACCCAGGAAGAGAGCCAGTAAGATCACGCTGATGCGGGTCGCGTAAGCTTTGAGTTTGAGACCGTTCGCGATCAGGGCGCCCAGCACAAACGGGCCCACCAGAATCAGAACGACGAAAAGAAGCTTGAGTCCATTGTTCATGTTAGGGAATTCCTGTGGTACGGTGAGAAATCCATTACTCGTGTAAACGGGGGGCTGCCTTTGACGACCGGTGTTGACTGGATACCGACCGCCGCGAAAGAACCAGGGCAGGAATCAATTCCTTGCCGGTTCACAAAGGAGAGCCCTCTGTATTGCGTGTATGCGTTGGAATCTTTACGGGGAAAGGAAAACGGAGGTGGGCGAAAACATCGTCCGCCAGAGATGAAAGTTGCTGTTCAGCTTTTTTCTTCCGGTGCCGTCAACACGGTGCGGATACTGCTGCGGCGAAAACGAAGTTTTGTGTTGTCGTCCACCTTAAGCGTGACTTCATCGTCGGTCATATGAGTGACGGTACCGATGATGCCACCAATCGTCTCGACTTTGTCATTCTTTTTCAGACTGCTCACGAGGGCCTGATGTTTTTTCTCCGCCTGCCGATGCGGTCGCAGCATGAAGAACCAGAAGAAGAGCACAATGGCGATCAGCGGCAACAGGTTTACCAGCGAATCCATGCCATTGGCAGGCGGCTTCTGAGCGGCGGCGTCAGCCCCTTCTTCCTGAGCAAACAGAAGCAAGTCGGTCAGTATATTGATCATGAAAAACTCGATGCGAAAAATGGATCAACGCGATGTCTGGGACAGCGAAACGGGACCAGTGACGACGAACAGGGCCAGCCCGAACTTCGGTGGTGAAAGCCACGGACAGGGGGTTTCTTCGGGGGATGATGCCCCGAACACTGCCCCCCTGGAGTCAGCCGACAGGGAAAGCGGTCGTCTTCACGTCTTCGAGAAGACTGAATTCAGAGAGAGACTTTACCGTCGAGCTGAGTCCGATTCGAAGAGCCTGAGCGGTTAAGATCAGGAGATTCAACGACCCGAAAATGACAAAACACCCTGAGTGGAAGTCCCCCGGGTGAGATGAAAACAGACGGTATCTTAGTTAGATATGCCCCAGCGAGCAAGTTGTACAGCCCTAAACTCTTTGGCCTTATCCTGTTGAATTGCCTCCCGGAGCCCGCGCAGCAGCTGCTGGTAAAATGCGATGTTGTGTAGCGACAGCAGAATCGGCCCCAGCATCTC
>PABD01000154.1 GCA_002702685.1 Planctomyces sp. | reverse complement strand
TCGATGTCGAAGACCATAAGAACTTCTGCAACATCATCAACAGCGAGGCGACTCGATTGGCGCGGCTCGTGGACAGTCTGCTCGATATCAAGCAGATCGAGGCGGGCTCGCTCTCAATTTCACGTCATGAAACAGACCTGATGCGCCTGATCGAAGAAGTCTGCGAGAATGTCCGTCCTTTGATGGAACAGAAGCAATTGAATTTCGATGTGGTGATTCCTCCCAAGCTCAGCAAAGTCAGTGTCGACAAAGACAAGATCGTCGCCGCCCTCGTCAATCTGCTGGGCAATGCGGCGAAATACACCAACGATGGGGGAGATATCCAGTTCCGGGTGGAACAGGTCGGTTCCTCAATTCACTTCCACGTCGAAGACTCGGGAATCGGTATCCGCGAGGACGAAATCGGACGCATCTTCGAACAATTCTTCCGCAGCAGCGACCCCCGCGTGCGCGACATTCCCGGCAACGGTATCGGCCTTGCTTACACCAACGAGGTCGTCGAGCTGCATGGTGGTCAGATCCTCATTCAGTCCGAGGTCGACCGCGGGACCCTGTTCACCGTCCAGTTGCCGATGCAATAGGAAGAAGGGAGACTTGCCATGTACTCGTGCAATAAACAAGGGGCAATTTCGATCATCGAAGGAACCGATGCACTCGCTCTCGACTATCTCGAAGAAATCGGCGGACTGTTCGATGAATGTCTCAATTCGGGACAGCCAAAGATCGTCTTCAGCTTCAAGAACACTCCGCTTGTCGACAGTGCCGGGCTGGAGTGGCTGCTCGATGCACTCGAAAAATGCCTCATCAGTGGCGGCAATCTGAAACTCGCCGCGCCGAATCCTCTGTGTGAAGATATCCTTCGCATCACCGGGTTTCTGAGCCGTTTTGAGGTTTATCCCGATACCCTGTCCGCTGTCGGGAGTTACACACGATGAGCACTCTGGCCCAGAAACCGGGAACTCCGGATGCAGCGAAAGCGGCAGCCCCCTCGAAGATTAAAACGCATGAACCCCTCTGGGACGTGCCCGAGGCATCACTACCTCTCGGTGCGAGACTGGTTCGCGCAGGCCTCCTGAATGAGGAAGACCTGGAACGCGCGCTGGAACGGCAAGAGAAGGAGAACGCGCGCCTCGGAGAGATTCTTACCCGCATGGGGCTTGTGGAAGAGGAAGAGATTCTTCCGTTCCTCAATCAGCAGCTGGGGGTTCCTTCGGTCCGTTTGCGCGAGGGGATCGTCGACCCGAAAGTCGTGCAGCTCATTCCCCGGGGGCACGCTGAATCGCTGAAAGCGGTCGCGCTGTTTCGCGTGCGGAAAGACCTGTTCGTCGCGATGGCCGAACCGCAGAACCTGCGACAGGTCGATGAAATCGAACGGATTACCGGATTGAACGTCAAACCGGTGATCGCGCTCAAATCATCGATCGAGCGGCTCATTCCCCGCTGTTACGAAAAAGACTTCCAGGTCGACCACGTCACCGCCGACATCGACGAATCCGCAATTGAACTGCAAGCGGACTCGATGCTTCTTGATTTGCAGGCGGCCGATTCGCTCGCGGACGGCAGCCCGATCATCAACCTGGTGAACTACTTCATTGTGAACGCCATTCGCCAGGGGGCGAGCGACGTTCACATTGAGCCCGGCCAGAAGCACACCACCATTCGCCTCCGCGTCGACGGGATGTTGCGCGAAGTTCTGCGTCCGAGGCGCGACTTTCATGCCGCCCTTGTTTCGAGGGTGAAGGTCATGGCCCGAATGGACATCGCCGAACACCGTCAGGCCCAGGACGGACGTATGCACGTCGTTGTCGATAATCGCGAAATCGACGTTCGTGTTTCCACACTCCCTACTGTCAAAGGGGAAAAGGTGGTGATGCGTATTCTCGACCGGAAGAACCTGACATTCAACCTGAATGAATTGGGGATTCCGACGAAGCAACTCATCCCCATGAAGAAGATGTTGCAGAAGCCCCACGGCCTGGTACTGGTCACCGGTCCGACCGGTAGTGGTAAAACGACGACGTTGTATTCCGCGCTCGAACTGATCAAGTCGGTTCACACCAACATCGTCACTGTCGAGGACCCCGTCGAATACCAGCTTGATATGATCAATCAGGTGTACGCTAACCCGGCCGCGCATCTTTCCTTCAGCGCCGCCCTCCGGTCCATCCTGCGTCAGGACCCCGACGTCATCATGGTCGGTGAGATCCGCGATGCGGAGACGGCGGAGATGGCGATTCAGGCATCACTCACCGGTCACCTGGTGCTCAGTACGCTCCACACGAACAGCACCATCGGCGCCATTACGCGATTGATGGACATGGGCGTCGCCTCGTACAAGATTTCCGCCGCTCTGGTTGGAGTGATTGCACAGCGTCTCGTTCGCACGATCTGTCCGCGTTGCCGTACGAAATACTATCCGACAGAAGACATTCTGCGGACGATCAACTACGAAGGCGACCGTCGCCGGTCATTCGCGAAGGGGGAAGGTTGCGCTCACTGTTACGACACGGGTTTTTCCGGACGTACAGGTATCTACGAAGTGCTTCCGATTGACCAGGACTTCCGCGAGGCGATCACGCACTCTGACGATATGTCCGCCGTCGCCGGACTATTTAAGACAAAACATATCAGCACTCTCCTCCAGGAGGGAATCAAGGTCGCCGAATCCGGTTCAACCAGTCTCGACGAAGTCATTCGGCTCGCCTACGCCGACTAGTTTTTCCCTTCTCAACCTGCATATCTCCGTTCGCAATCAATCTCGAACACCGTCGTCTGAAATGATTGTCTCCTTAATCAGGAACTCTTCCGATGCCCTATCAATACAAAGCGAAATCGAAATCGGGCGAAATTTCGACCGGCGTCCTGGATACAGAGACCGAACTGGAAGCACGCGAATCGCTGCGGCGTCAGCAATTATTTCCGCTGTCGATGAAAGAGACACGGAAGCCGGAGGCCAGGAAAAAAACAAGCGGCCTGTCCAAGCTCGAACGGTCGGCGAAACGCGCCAAACGACGACGAATTCCGAGGTCGGAAGTTCTGTTCTTTACCACACAACTTTCGATTATGTGCCGTTCGGGTATCGACCTTGCGGCGGCGATTCAGAATATCGCGCAGCAGACGACGCACGAACAGTTTCGCGAAACGCTCCTCGAGGTTCACTCCGAAGTCTCGGATGGTAAATCGGTGTCGGCGTCGCTGGAGAACCAACCACATGCTTTCGACGCCACTTATATCGCGAGTGTCGCGGCGGGCGAAGCGTCTGGAAAAGTACCGCAGGTTCTTACACGCATGTCCGAACTGATCCGCAACGAAATCCGCCTGATTTCGACACTCAAACAGGTGATGGCGTACCCCTTTGTCCTGATGGGAGTTTGCGGTGTCGTCATGATCGCGTTGATTTTCTTCGTACTGCCGCAATTCGCTCAAGTCTTTCGTGACCTCGGAACGGTAGCGCCCCCATTCACGCAACTGTTGCTCGATCTCTCCACGTTGATTCGTGAGAACCTGCTTATATTGGCAGGTTTATGCGCACTGGGCGGAACCGGTTTCTATTTCTGGACAAAAACGGAAGGGGCTAAACGGAAGCGAGACGCGTTTCTCCTTTACTTCCGTCCCATCCGCGCCGCGTCACAATCTGTGATGATTGGACGGGTTTTTCAGCTTCTCGGGACTTTGCTGCAAAGTGGGATTCCACTGCTTGAATCGCTGCAGCTTTGTCGGGGATCTCTGAACAACGTCTATTATCAGTCGCTCTTCCAGCGGCTGGAGGACGAAGTAATTAGTGGACGTTCCATCGGAGCGGTCTTTATGAAGGCCGATTTTATTCCGCGCGGTGCGGCCCAGATGGTACTGACTGCCGAGCAAACCGGTAATCTGGGGCAGGTGCTTTCCGAGGTGGGCTCATTCTTCGAAGACGAAGGGGAACGCCAGGTAAAGGGTCTGACGAAGATTCTCGAACCCGCGATTATCGTGGTGACCGGTGCGGTCGTGGCTGGCATTGTGCTGGCAATCATGTTGCCGCTGCTCGATGTTTCAACGCAGTCCCACTAGTTCCGCAGGCAAAATACGGACGCCTGCCGCAATTCGACCGGTGATCGCTTCGCGCGCGAAGAAAGCCGGCGCCAATCAGGGAGGAAGATACAGTGGACAAAGGCGAACAGACACAGATCGCGCAGGCGAATCCGACGAACTGCCAGAACATGGCCGCGACGAATCGGTCGCTTCCCCTCGCGATAGTGATCGCGATGCTCTTCGGTTTCCTGTCGGGCCTCAGCTGGGACGACCACGAGCTGCTCCAGGCCGCTCCGAGCGGGAACAAAGCTCCGGCCGCATTCGAGAGCGGTGGCGCGCGGGCCGCCAAGACCCTCGATGAAATCAAAACCATTCTGCAGCGGATGGATGGCCGCCTCGAGAAGATCGAAAAGCAGGTGGGGGGAGGTCGTTAGGACCGGATTCGTTTTTTCTTTCCCCGTCGCCGCTGTTTCTTACGACATTGGATGTCGCGCGATATGTTTCTGACCTCCAGCATTCTGGCACCCATGCAACGTCGTCAACTCGCTCCTTCGAAGAGCTGGGTGGGCGTCGACATTGGAAGAAGCGCGCTCAAACTGGCCGAAGTCGAGCAGGTCGACGGCTTCTGGAAAATCATCCAGATGCAGTACGCGCCGATTTGTCAGTCAGGTGTCTGGTCTTCGCGCCACCTGGCGGGATCAGTACTCGCAAACGAACTATCTCAGCTCGTCGCGCTCACTCCCGGTTGGAAACATCGACAGGCGGCGGCGATTCTGTCCCTCTCGGCTGCGGACTATCGAATCATGAATCTGCCGAATTCTTCGGTGGACGAATACGAAGAGATGATTTACCAGGAACTCGTCACGGAATATCAGGAAGATGTCATCTTTGAATACTGGGAACCGGAAGAAGAGCTGAGTGACACGAACGACGAGATCACCTCGCTGATGGTGTATTCGGTCGCGCACAGCAACGCCAATGCAGTCGGTACGGGACTCGAACGCGCCAAGCTGAATTGCCGTGTTCTGGATGGTTTGCCATTCGCGCTCTCCCGCGCCATTGTTATGGCCGACCCGGCTGCTCGCCATCGGAGCACCATCGCCTTGGATTGGGGATATTCATCGGTCGTTCTGTTGTTTCTGAAAGATGGCATTCCCTTCTACACGCGTCTTTTGAGAGGGTGTCAGTTTCAGGTCTTCCTTGAAATGCTTGGGAAGGAATTCGATCTGGATGAACGTCAATCCTGGAACCTGCTGCGATCAACGCTCGCGCATCAGGAAAGTTCCGGCGAATTTCGTTCGGCCTTGAACAAGCGGTTGAAACCGATTGTGGAAGACTACCTGAAGATGGTGAGTAAGGAAGTCACACGTACGATTCAGTACATCGAAGCGAACACCCGGATCGCGCGATCCGAACATGTCTGGGCATTTGGCGGTGGCGCTCTCTTCCGGCAACTCACGGAGCCGTTGGCGGAGACATTGCAGATTCCTGTTCGTCCGTGGGAATTGCGACTGGCCGAGAAGCTCGACAGTCCTCTCCATCGAGATCTTGTCCCTCTCTTTGGTCCAGCGGCGGCGCTTGCCTCGCTGAAGAGGTGGCAATGATGCAACATCTGAATCTGCTTCCCACGAGTTTTTTGAAGCGATCCCTCATCCGCGTGCGCATGAAGCAATGGGGGACCGTGCTTTCATTGTTATGGTGTGGCATCGTATTCCTTTATCTCGTGAATCGGGAAGAAATACAGCGGGAACTGGCCGAGGTCGAGCAACTGCGATTGGAAGTTCGGCCAGTACGACTCCAGAGCGCCGAAACCGTCTACGCCAATTCTGAAACTGCCCGTCTCCGTAAACGTCAACAACTGGGCATCGGCCTCGAGCACAAGAACATTCCCCTGCAGGCTCTGGGTAAGGTAAGCCAGGCCGCTTCGAGCCAGTCGGGCGATCTCTACGTGAACTCGTTCAGTTTGAACAGTCGACAGACGACATCAGCCCAGGCGACGCGCGCGGCTTCGAACTCCAGTGAACCCGAGGAACCGGCAACAGAAATGTCACTGTTAATCGACGGTATAGCGGTCGATGACCTGACCATCACCTCTTTTGTCAATGACCTGACGACCACCGGCATGTTCGTCAATGTGGAACTCATCTCCATTCAGGAACAGCGCATCGACGACCGCCAGGTCAGAACCTTCAACATCGAATGCAAACTGTAAATATTTCTTCTCAGTCGACACCTCTCATTCAAAGAGCTCCCATCGTCATTAAGAGTCATTTAAAGTGAAATCTTCCTCCGACCGCAAACAATTGAAACTGATCGATTTCGGGATCCACATCGCCAGTCTGGTGATTGTGGTGGTCTCCGTTGCGGGGAGTTATCGGCTGGGCTATTCCGATTTGCAGCAGCAGAAGCAGGCGTTGAATTCGGAACGGAAAATGTTGCAGGACGTATTTGAATCGAGGGAGGAGATCGCCGAGGAACATCGAATTGCGCAGGAAGAACTGCAACTGCAACAGCAGAAGCTGGTTGACCTGCTGAAGCGAATGCCCGAACAGCCGAAAGAGTTCGACTTCCTCGCGCAGATTACAGGTCTGGCGCGTACGTCCAATATCCGCATTCAGGACTATCACCCGCAGCAACTGACCTCCGGAGGGGAATACCGCGAACTCAAGATCAAACTGAATGCGCATGGGAGTTACGTCGGTCTCTGTACCTTTCTCGACGAGATGCATCAGCTGCAGCGTTTGAACCGCGTCAGCCAGTTGACAATCACACCGATGAAGGGAAACCGCCAGTCGAATATCGAAGAAGCAGAAGCCGAGATCCCCCAGTACATGGTGTCGATGCAACTGCATATTTACTATATGCCGGTGAAGAACACTGACCGGATCGCGGAGAACCAGACAGGAGGCCGAGGATAAGATGAGCACGGCGTCCGGAAAAAATGATTCGCGCGAAAAAGCCAAACTGGCGGCCATCCCGGTTCTTCTGTTGGTCTTTATCTACGTGGTCTATAGTCAGTTCGCAGGGGAAGAGGAAAGCCTTGTGGAATCTCCCCCGGTGGCAATAGCGACCGGCACCCCGAATACAACCGTGCCGGTTCCGCAACCACCGGTGGGAAACACTTATTCGGTTTCCGTTGTCGATTCCCTCGAGAACGCGGCGGTGCCACTCTCCGAACGCGAATGGTATGAATCGCCGTTGGAACAGATTATTCAGCACGATCCATTCCTGAAAACTGATCAGCTGAAATCAGAAGCGGACAAGCTCGCCGAAGTTCGTCCGGAACTCACTGAAGTGCCCATAGCGTCTGTCGATGAACAGAGGCGAGTCGAGGATCGGTTGGAAGGGGTAAAAACCAAGATCCTGATCAAGAGCAGCAAAGGCTCGGCTGCCTATGTCGGCACGCGTCTCGTTCGCGAAGGAGACGTGTGGGAAGAAGGGATGAAGATCAAGAGCATCGACCTCGACGGAGTCGTCGTCGCCCCGCAGCGAGACGAAGAACCAACTCCGGAACCATCTGACAATCCCTCGGCTGTTGGGGATAAACTGAGGAGTTTCTTTCCAATGTTGGCGCCTCCGCCGCAGCAGTAAGCGATTCATTCAGATCAGCGTCGCGCCGCCATCAAGCACCAGAGTGGCGCCGGTCATGTATCTGGCGGCGTCGGAAGCAAGGTAAACTGCCAGGGGGCCGATATCTTCGGGTTGCCCGAATTGCTGCATGGGGATGAGACTTTTCAATCGCTCGATCAGCTCCGGTTTTTCTCGGGCCCAGCGCTGGTTCGGCTCGGTCATGAAGGTGCCGGGGCAGATGGCATTGACGGTCACGTTCCGCGCCGCCCAGTCTGTGGCGACCGCCCGTGTAAACTGAATGATGGCTCCTTTAGCCGTTTCATAGCTGCGTCCACCAATATTGGGCGTGGTGATCATTCCGCTGATCGAAGCAATATTGATCACGCGCCCGGCCGCGGGACGATCCAGCATGGCACCACCGATGATGCGTGTGCAGAGGAACGTGCTTGTCACATTCAGATCGATAATCTGTTGCCACTCTTCGAGTGTCTGCGATTCGACCGGAACAGAGATGCGTCGTCCTCCGATATTGTTGATAAGAATGTCGATCGGGCCATGTTCCCGGAGCACCTGCTCGCAAGTCGCTTCGCAGCACTTCGGATCCGCGAAATCGGCCGGGACAGGAATCGCGGTGCGCCCGAGTGCTTCGATCTCGGTCGCCGCCTGCTGGAGGCTGGCTTCATCTCGCCCGGTCAGGACGACATCTGCTCCCGCCTCGGCCAGGGCGAGCGCCATTTCGCGCCCGAGTCCGCGCGTGCCACCGGTAATGAATAATCGTTTGCCATCCAGTCGGAATCGATCAAATACAGACATGCTTTTCGCTTCCTATTCTTCCGTGTCTGCTTCTTCCGCAGCTGTCTCCGTTGTCGCGGGTTCAGATTCGAGGCTGTCTGTTTTCCGATAGAAGTACATCGTTGAACTGGATACGGTGAGCTCATCGACCACCGTCCACTCCGGCGGAATCTCAAAATCGGTTTTCCGTTCGGTGCGAAAGAGCAACACCGCTTCGTGGCTGCTCACCGTATCGCGCGCGACCCGTTCCAGCGTTTTGTACAGAGGATCCTTCGCCGACATTCCGGGAACCATCGGGTAGGGGGGATCGAAAAACATGAGGTCATAGGGGACGAAATCATCAAACCCTTTCGGCAGAAACGACGACCTCAGAATGTTGCTCCGCCAGGCAAAGGTTTCGGATTCGACCTCGAGCCGTCCGATATTCTGATTCAGCAGTTCGAAGGCCTTGTGATCCTGTTCGATAAAGACCACCGACTTCGCGCCGCGACTGAGCGCCTCCAGGCCAATGGTCCCTGTTCCGGCAAAGGCGTCGAGCACGCGCGCATCAGGAATGTTGTAACGGAGCTCTTCGAACAGGAATTCCTTCATCCGGTTGGCGATGGGACGCGTGGTCATACCGGGGTTGGAGAAGAGACCTCGTCGGCGGTACTTTCCACCGATGATTTTTAACTGAAACCGGGCGATGTCCGGAACTCCTTGACGAGAGAGCGAGCGGGGGTAGGGCGAATACGAGGATCGGCCGAAGCCATCCCCGAGCGGAAATTCCCCATTAAAGCGATTCCGCGCCGCGCGTGCCACTGCGGACGGGGCAGTCGGACGGTCGGAGCGGAAATCAATCCTCCGGCTGCTGGCTTTCCTTCTCTTTCACCGCTTTCCAGTGCTTGCGGATGACCTCCGCTGCTTCCTCGGCGACGGAGAGGTTGCTGTGAGAACCGCTGATGCGCGGCGCAGAACTGACGGAATTCTTGTTGGAGATGGCGTTCTTCGGGATGATCGTTGTATCGGAGAGCGAGTGATCGCCCGCCGGTATTTCGCCGCTGATGTCATCTTTCGTGTTCAGCCAATCGAGAATGTCCGCGTCGCTCGCCCCTTTGGCACTCACACTGTTCTGCGGGGTCGTTTTCACATTGATCCGACGGACGGTTTTTTTGGTCTTCGGAATCTGAAAGATCATCGGACCCACCCGGATTTCATCACCAGGGTTCAGGAGAGCTTCCCCCTCGAGAGGGACGTCGTTAATGAAGGTGCCGTTCTGGCTGTTCAGGTCGCGCGCGAGCACCCCTTCTTCGGTGATGACCAGTTTGCAGTGCTGTCGGCTGACATCTTCTGAGCTGATGCGAATCTGGCAACTGGGGTCGCGTCCCAGTATGACTTCGGCTTGCGGAAGTACGAGACGTTTTCCCTGATGTTTTCCGGACTTGATCAATAATTCTGGCATGTAATGCTCTACAGAAATCGAATGAACAAACGGTGTCGCCGAGGCCGTCGAGAACTGCCCAAAGCGTGCTCAGTCACTTTTGGAGAACAGGAAACCGCTACTGCTCGTTCGGTTTCTAATATCAATTTTAGTGACGGTGCCGTCATCGCAGAAAGAGCTATGTGGAGAAATTTCTTCCGCAGGGGAGATCCCCGCGCCTGAAGTTATCTGGCCCGCGATGAATCGAATAAAGAAGAAATCGAATGGAAGAAACAAACCGGGATGGCTGTCTCAGGAGCCGAAACAACAGGCGAATTGATAGGATGAAAATAAATTAGAGAGGTGATCCATTTACTCTCTCACTTGAGAGACGGAATTGCAACCAGGATCCCCGAAAAAGTGGATCAACATGTCGAATGACAGCGATTCTCAGCGGGGTACGGTCAACTGTTCACCGCACATCGGACAGGTCAGACTTTTTCCGCGATGGGAAGCTTTCACTTTGAACCGTTTGCCGCAACGACAGTTGAACCGGACTCGCTCCTCCGTCGCAGGTTGCGTCAGATGTCTTTTCGCCCAGCATTTTTCGGCGACGTCCCGGATTGTCTCGACCAGTTTTTCCGGATCACACGGTTTATTAAGGTACGCATCGGCACCGACCCGGTCGGCCAGCACACGAGACTCTTTCAGTTCAATCGCCGTCAGGATCACAACCGGCATGTAGGGGTCGGCGGTCTTGATTCGCTCGCAGACTTCGAAGCCACTTTCGCGCGGCAGGATCAGGTCGAGAACCACGACATCCGGTTTGTGCATGACGAAGGAGGAATGCGCCTGACCTCCATCTTTGGCCAAGGTGACGGAAAAACCGTCGGCGATCAGGGCTGCTTTCAAGCTGGCGGCCGTCTCCTGATCGTCCTCGACGACCAGTATCTGGTGGGCCACCGCGCCTGTGGTCCCGGTGAATCGGAACTCGTCGCCTGACATACAGAAGTCTCCACGTATTGCAAACGGATTCACCTGACCACGTCGCGTGAAACGGGGCAGGACGTTATTCGATGGGTTGAAATCCGGGGGGTAAGTTCGGAATTGCGAGGGTTAGGGTGCGAATATATACGTACGTTCTTCGAGGGATGAAATCATAACAGAGAAGGGAGATTCAACAAAGTTGTCTCGCGCGGGTCGTGAAGAGGGAACGAGATGAGGAAGTGAAGGCCGCCCGGGACTTTGCTGAATGAGATCGGATACTTCTATCTAAACTGACGCCCGCAGGGATTGCAAGGAGTAACCCTCGTCAAACTCTCCCGGACAATCAGGGCTCGTGGATTTGTGTAATTTGTGGGAGTTCAGCATCGCCTGGTCGAAATGCCGCTGTCGCTCCCTTTTCGGACGGGAAATTGAGCTGTTATAGTGGGACGTGCAGGATGATCGAACCAGCCACCCGCCGCTGTACAGGCCTCACTGCCCGTTGCAGTACCGGGTTCGACGGAAGCGCCCGCACCTGTGTACCCTGTCCGATACGGACTCACCGACGCCATAAATCAAGCTCCTTACTCAACGCCGTAGATAGAAAACTCAGGAATGCCGGAATCTGACTTCGCTGAAGATCGTAAATGGGCTCTCGAAACAATCGATGCGGCTGTCGCCGATGGAAAGCTGCTGGAGTCCAGTCGCGAGAACCTGTCTCGCTGGGTTCGCGAACCGCAATATGAGAAAAGCCTTCCCGGTATTCTCGCGGAATTGAAAGCGGAGAACTTCGCGCATCTGAATGACCTCTTCTGGGAAGTCATCAATTTCGGCACAGGCGGTCGTCGCGGCTTGATGGCGGAATACGGTTCGGCCACGATCAACGAACGAACCATTGCCGAATCAGCGCACGGTCTCGCGACTTACTTCATGCATACCAACCACGACAAGCCGGGAAAGGCTGTCATCGCACAGGACACGCGAAATCGATCACCGGAATTCGCCCGCCTGACCGCCACCACGCTCGCCGCGCACGGATTCGAAGTCTTCTTCTTCAATGAACATCGTTCGACTCCGGAATTGTCATACGCCGTTCGCTATCTGCAATGCGATGTGGGCGCCATGATTTCCGCCTCGCATAATCCCCCGTCGGATAACGGATTCAAAGCCTACTGGTCATCCGGGGCGCAGGTACTTTCGCCCCACGATTCGGGAATCATCGAAGCCGTCTATCGCGCATCGGAAATTCCGACCATTGATTTCGATACCGCCGTCAGCGAAGGCAAAATCAAGATCCTGGATGAGAAAATCGATCAAGCGTACTGGGACGAAGTCTGCAAGCTGAGCCTCTCCAATAAGCGCGATCTTGTCGCCCTGTTCACTCCGCTGCATGGGGTCGGAGAAACGTCCGTTTACGCGGTATTAAAACAGGCTGGATTTGATAAGGTCGGCATCTTCGAGCAACAGCGGAAACCGGATGGCAACTTTGCGAATGTCCCGGATCATCTTCCGAACCCCGAACGATTTGATGTCTTCAAACCCTGTCTGGATGCCGCCTCCGAAATGCAGGCGGAGATGATTCTCGCCTCCGACCCCGATGCCGACCGCATCGCCATCTGCGTGCGAAACGCCGACGGGAAGTACATTCCCCTGTCAGGCAACCAGTCGGGGGCATTGATTGTCAACTACGTGCTGCAGAAGCGAAAAGCCGCCGGAACGCTTTCCCCGTCGCACTTCGTTGTGGAGACACTCGTTACAACCCCACTGATCGCAGATCAGGGTCGGAAGTTCGGTGTAAAAGTGGTGGACGACCTGCTCGTCGGGTTCAAATACATCGCGCAGACCATGGACGCGCTCGGGCCGGACAAGTTTGTCTTCGGCGCCGAAGAATCTCTGGGATACCTTGCGGGCGAATATTGCCGGGATAAAGATGCCGCCGTGGCCGCCATGTACCTGATGGAATACGCGGCCGAACTCAAAGCGGAATCCGGCAAATCCCTGCTCGATCGCCTGGACGAACTGTATGTCGAATACGGCTACTATCTCGAGGGGCAGCGGTCTAAAGTCTGCGAAGGAAGCGACGGCCAGTTGCAGATCAAGAGACTGATGGAGGCTTTCCGGACCTCGCCCCCCGACGAACTTGTCGGCAACCGCTTCAAGACAGTGCATGACTACGGCACCCACGAAATCCGTACTCTTCCGGCCAACAGTAAAATGGAGGGTCTTCCGGAACCGCAGGGGAACCTGATGGTCTTCCATCTGGAAGGGGACACGGCCCGCTTCCGAATCGCCGTACGACCTTCCGGGACGGAGCCGAAGATCAAATTCTACTTTTTCGCTCAGTCGGATGTTCCGTCCGCCGAGACGTTGGCGGCTTCCAAACAGGCTGTGGGCGAAGAATTGACGAAACTGCAGGATGCGGTGAGCGCCTGGATCGATGCCCAGCTGAAGTAGGGGCGAGGGAGCCTGGCCGAGGTGGAAAAATCCTTTCCACCTCGGTGATTTCGAACGCTTCGATGACCGTTTATACCGGTCTCGAAGAGGGAGATAACCGAATTAGGGCGCGATTTGAGCGCGAAGGCTTTCTTTTTCCCCGGCCGGTCTACAAAATGAGGCTGACCCACCAAGCATCCCCCCTGTATGGTTCGACGGTCCCGGTGTTCCTTGTTCGAGGGATTCTTCCCGGGATCAATTCCGGCTCGAGTGCTGCCCCCCGCTCCGCTCGCCGGCGAACGGCTTACTTCCCGGATCGAGCACCGGTTCAAATTCCGGCGAATCGAATACTGGCATAATGAATACTGCTTTCCAGAAATAGAATAATTTAACAGCAACATGAGCGATCAGAAAATTGGCATCTGGTTAATCGGCGCCTGGGGTGGGGTGGCCACCACAACCGTCACGGGGTTGGCTGCCTTGCAGCGCGGGCTGACACCAGAGTACGGGCTCGTTTCGGCCCTGCCGCAATTTAAAACGTTAAATCTCGCCGACTGGTCCCGGTTCGTCGTCGGCGGGCACGAAATCCGCGAAACCAGCTATGTCGAAGCCGCCCAGGACCTGCATAAAACGTCTCGCGTCTTCGAACCCGCCACGCTGGAGCAGATCACGGGGACGCTCGAAGAGTTCGACGCAAACGTCCGTCCCGGCACCCTCGCGAATGTCGGCCCCACAATTGCATCGCTCGCGAGCGGCGGCGTGCTGAAATTCGGCGACGAAACGCAGGTCGACACAATCGCGCGACTCAAACAGGACATGGCCGAGTTCCAATCGAAACACAACCTCGCGCATGTTGTCGTGGTGAACGTCTCATCGACGGAACCTCCTCCGTCCGACGAAATCAAAGGACTCTCCTGGGCGGATCTTGAAGCAAAGATCAAGCAGGGCGATTCCCCGATTCCCGCGAGCGTTCTGTATGCGATCGCCGCTATGCAGGACGGTTGCTCGCATGTGAATTTCACCCCCTCGATCGGTTGCGACCTCCCGGCGCTGGATGAGCTGTCACAGAAAATGGGGACAGTGCATGCCGGCCGTGACGGCAAAACGGGGGAGACGTTGCTGAAGAGTATTCTCGCACCGATGTTCGCCGACCGCCATCTCAACGTGATGAGTTGGGTCGGTCACAATATCTTCGGCAACCTCGATGGCAAGGTCCTTGATGACCCGGTCAATAAATCGAACAAGGTCCATTCCAAAGACCATCTGCTGACCGAAATCCTGGGATACAAACCGCAGACCCTCGTTTCCATCGAATACATCGAGTCGATGGGGGACTGGAAAACGGCGTGGGACCACATCCACTTTCAGGGATTCCTCGGCACTCCGATGGTGATGCAATTCACTTGGCAGGGTTGCGATTCGTTGCTGGCCGCTCCGCTGGTGCTGGACCTGGTGCGGTTTACCGAACGGCAATGGCGCCGCGGCGGTCAGTCCGGCATCATGGGCTTCCTTGGTTCCTTCTTCAAAAGCCCGATGGGAACCGACCGCCCGCAATTCCACAAGCAATTCGACGATCTCGAAGCCTGGGCGGTGGAAGTGGCCGGGGAATAACGGGATTCCCGCGGGAACCGCCGCCTCTATGAGCTAAACTTTGGCAGAAAGGCGAATCTCTTTCGCTGACGGCGAAGATGCGATACCTTTCGTCAGCAGGGTGGCCGCGCTTCTCCGTCGAGGAATTGCTCATTCATGTCCGTTTATGACTATCCGGTAAGACCGATCGATGCCGACAAGTCCGGCGCGACGGTCACAATCTTTCCCTGTCCGGTCTGTCTCGGAACCTCGGCCCATCCCCGGTATCGAATCGAAGGTCTGCGTTTCCAGTTGGTTGACTGCACCCATTGCGGGACCGGTTCGCTCTATCCGCTCCCGGAATCCGCCGAGATCGGCGATTTCTACCCGCAGGATTATTACGGCGAAACAGGAACGAAGTTCGTCCCGCCCGTTGAAGCGATGATCCGCTACCTCTCTCGACAACAGGCGCGTCAAATGGCGTCCGGATTGAAGCCCGGGGACAAAGTTCTTGATGTCGGTTGCGGCCGCGGGGTATTGCTGAAATCGTTCGTGGAACTGGGACTCGAGAGCCACGGCATGGAGATCAGCCCGATGGCAGCCGAAGGAGCCGACCCGCGCATTCACCTGCAATTCGCCCCGACGTTGAAAGAGGCCGGTTACGAAGCCGAGTCTTTCGACCAGATCGTCATCTGGCACGTTCTCGAACATCTTTTGTACCCGCGTGAGACGATTGCGGAGGCGGCACGACTGCTGAAACCGGGCGGACGACTCGTGGTTTCGGTGCCGAACTATTCGAGCTTACAGAGCCGCTGGGCAAAATCCGCCTGGTTCCATCTGGATCTCCCCCGGCACCTGTTTCAGTTCCCCGTCGAAGGACTGCGGCGCTTACTTGAAGAGAATGGATTCGCGTGCGAATCGGAAAAACATTTCTCGCTGCGCATGAATCCGTTCGGCTGGGTACAGAGCTGGCTCAACCGGAACGAAAGCCTGCCTCGGAATACACTCTACACCCTGCTGCAAACGCGGGGGGGCGCCGAAAAGGAATCGCTATCAGGCGGCACGCGAGCCAAACAGAAGATCGCCTACTATTTCGGAATGCCGATCGCGCTGTTGATCAGCTTCTATGCGGCCGCTCGCAAAAGTGGCGCCTCGGTCACGATCTTCGCCCGAAAGAAATAACGCGCTCAATTGAACGTTGTCGAATCAGCGCGAACCCTGCCTTGTCGACCGGTTACCCTATTTATGGTAACCCAGGCTCATCACGACTTCGTATAATTCTTCGAAGGTGATGAAGCGACGGCGGTGCCGCATTTTGTACTGGTCGACCGCTTCTGCCAATTCCTGAACATCGCGATTGGCATAGCTGCGTGTATCCTGAAACTGTCGGCGCTCGACAGAGGGACGGCGTGAGTCCGCTTCCTGTTGGCGACGATCAACAAATTCATTCTTTTGTTCGCCGAAAGTCTGTTGCATCGATTTTCCTCGTAATAAAATACTGCAGTATCACCATTGATTTCGGGAATCGGACCAATGCAAGGTTAGGTCGGGAAACTGTTCGAGCAAGTCATTTTTAGAAACCCGCCTGATTTAGCATGTTTAGCTGTTCCCTGCGATTTAGGGCTAATGTCGTTTGAACCTGTTCTCCGTTCAGGAGATGGCTCGAATCTAGGTAATTCCCCTCCGGCACGAACCATTCGCTTGACAGATTCGAGATCATCCGACGGAGCGACATCCTGCGCCGTTCCAGTTGTATCAATTAGTAAGGAAACACCGGTTTTATGTTTCAGCACTGCGCCTTCCTTGGAAGCGGAGCCATGGCGACGGGGCTATCCGTGATCCTCGGCCAGAAGGGAGTCAACGTCTCCATCTGGTCCCGCAGCGAAGAGCAGGCAAAGGCGATGCGCGACGAGCGCGAAAACAAACGCCAGTTGCCGGGGATCACGATACCGGACAATGTCTCGATTACGTCCGACATTGATGAAGCACTGAAAGACGCGGACATCTGCGTCGCCGCCGTGCCGACCCAGTTCCTCCGCGATGCCCTGACAAAAGTCGCACCAGCGCTGAAGGATGGCCGCCCCATGGTGAGTGTGGTCAAAGGGCTCGAAAACGGAACGCTGATGCGACCGAGCCAGGTCGTTTCCGATGTTCTCGACCAGCGGTCGGTCGTCGCCATCGGGGGGCCAAGCCACGCGGAAGAGTTCGCCCGCGGACTTCCTGCGTCGGTCGTGGCGGCTGGAGGAGACGCCCAGTTAACCCGCGATGTTCAGGAGCTCTTCAACACCGACCGATTTCGAGTGTATACGAATATCGATATCGTCGGCGTCGAACTCGCGGGCGCTCTGAAAAACGTGATCGCCATCGCCGCCGGCATCTGCGACGGGCTCGGATACGGCGATAACGCGAAGTCAGCCCTGGTCGCCCGGGGCCTCGTCGAAATCACCCGGTTCGGGACCCGGCTCGGAGCGGAGCCCAATACATTCTATGGGCTCGCTGGGATCGGTGACCTCATCACGACATGTATCAGTCCCTATGGACGAAACCGGGGAGTTGGCGAGCGCCTTGGAAAAGGAGAAACCCTTTCCGAGATTCTCGAAACGATGCATGGCGTCGCGGAAGGGGTGGCGACAACGAAAAGTGTCCATGAATTGGCGCTCGAACACGAAATCGAAATGCCGATCACCGAAGAAGTCTACAACGTCCTCTTCGCCGATAAATCGCCGGTGGAAGCCACCGACTCACTGATGATGCGTCCCCCCAAAGATGAATAATGTCCGGATGTAGCGTATTTTCAGGGCGGCACGTTCTGAAATTATATACTGGCGCTGCGGGCAGTTATTCCCGCGCTCGCAGAGTTTGGCTGGTCGCCGTAATCGGCACCACTCCGGCGGTTTCAGAGCAACCGATTCGAATCGGCTGTTGCCCGAGCCGGTTTCTGGCTGATGAAAGCCGTGGGATGGTCCCGACCGGGCCGTAGGCCCTCCACCTGCCGAAGTTTTCCCGTTGCCGCCACAGTGTTATTCTTGGTGGGCTATGGTATGATGGGCGAGATGGGTGAGCTGTTCTGAATGCATGTTCAAGCGTGTTCAGGTATTCCACCTTTGCGAACGCGGCGCAAATTCGATAAAAATACCGTTTTCTGCCCACCTTTTTTCCGCGTCCCGACCCGAAATGATCGCCCGCAGCGATCGGCTCCGAAAATTTCCGCCTGCGATCCCACTCGAGCGCTACAATTGCCTGCTGGGGGGATCGGATTTGTCACGAAGAGCCAGACACTGAAGTACTGCTGCGGACTTTTTTAAATTCGAATTTGTTCCTGCGTGCCTCGACTGGACAGGTTTCGGGTCGAACCGGTAAAAATCGGGTTGAAACACGACTATTTCTCTGAATGAGTCCGCAGGACCGAGACCGGAATTCTCGATATTTTCTGCCCTGTGACAGAACGCTCTGTCGCCGGGCTCCATCCGGACAGCACACGCCCGAGCTGTCACCCGACTTTCCGAGTCACCTTCCCAGGACCATCCCACCCAGGAATCCGAGCATATGGCGAGCCAATCTGTAATGGACACTGTTTCAGGCATCGATCCCAACGAGATGGAAGAATGGTACGAATCGTTGGAAGATGTTTTGCACCGCTATGGCCCGCAGAGGTTGCAGGAATTGCTCGTGAACCTGCAGGAACGAGCTTACCTGCGCGGCGTGACCATGCCGTTCACGGCCAACACCCCGTACATCAACACCATTCCCACCGACGAACAGCCGCGTTATCCGGGTAACCTCGAATTGGAACGGCGGATCAAGAGCATTATCCGCTGGAACGCCATGGCGATGGTGGTGAAAGCGAACCGCACCTTCGACGGTATCGGTGGTCACATCTCGACCTTCGCCTCCTCGGCAACGCTTTACGAAGTGGCTCAGAATCATTTCTTCAAAGCACGCAATGAAAACCAGATCGGCGATATGGTCTACTTCCAGGGGCACGCTTCCCCCGGTATGTATGCTCGCGCGTTCGTGGAAGGGCGACTGGATGAATCCCACCTGACCCGCTTCCGCCAGGAAATTCCGCGTGGAGGTGGACTCTCGTCCTATCCGCACCCGTGGTTGATGCCGAACTTCTGGCAGTTCCCGACCGTCTCCATGGGCCTCGGGCCGATCACCGCGATCTACCATGCCCGGTTCCTCCGCTACATGCATGACCGTGGCATTCTCAATACAGAACAGTCCCGCGTGTACTGTTACGTCGGTGACGGCGAAGTTGATGAACCCGAAACGCTCGGTGCCCTGACGCTCGCCTCCCGCGAAAAACTCGACAATCTCTGCTTCGTCGTGAACTGTAACCTGCAGCGTCTGGATGGTCCGGTTCGCGGTAACGGCAAGATCATTCAGGAACTCGAAGCCGCCTTTCGCGGTGCCGGCTGGAACTGCATCAAAGTCGTCTGGGGGACTGACTGGGATTCGATTCTCGCTAACGATACCGATGGCAAGCTCGTCAAACGGATGGGTGAAATCGTCGATGGCCAGTTCCAGAAATATGTTGTCGAAGGGGGCGCGTACATTCGCGAACACTTCTTCGGCGTCGATCCGGAACTCAAGGCGATGGTCGAACATCTCTCCGACGAACAGCTCGAAAAGCTGAAACGGGGCGGGCACGACAGCGAGAAAGTTTACGCCGCCTATAAAGCGGCCGCCGAGCACAAAGGCTCGCCGACCGTGATCCTCGCCAAGACGATCAAAGGGTACGGTCTGGGCGAAGCGGGCGAAGGTCGCAACGTCGCCCACAATGCCAAAAAAATGAACGAAGAAGAACTCTTCGCGTTCCGTTCGCGGTTCGGCATTCCGATTCGCGACGAAGAAGTGAAAGACACACCCTTCTACCGACCCGCGGACGACAGTCCCGAAGTCAAGTATCTGCGGGAACGGCGCGAAGCTCTCGGTGGATACGTTCCGACCCGTCAGCCGACCGAAGAGCGCCTGGAAACACCCTCCCTCGAATCATTCGATAAAATGCTTCAGGGTTCGGGTGGCAAACCCGCTTCTTCGACAATGGCCTTCGGCAATCTGCTGAGTGGTCTGCTCAAAGACAAGAAGATCGGCAAACGAATCGTTCCGATCATTCCGGACGAAGCCCGTACCTTTGGTATGGAAGGCCTGTTCCGCCAGTGCGGCATTTACGCGAGCACCGGACAGTTGTACGAACCGGTCGACCGCGATCAGGTCATGTACTACAAGGAAGCGAAAGACGGACAGATTCTGGAAGAAGGGATCAACGAAGCGGGCGCGATGTCGTCGTTCGTCGCGGCGGGAACCGCCTACGCGAACCTCGGTGTGAATATGGTCCCGTTCTATGTGTATTACTCGATGTTCGGATTCCAGCGAGTGGGCGATCTCTGCTGGCTCGCCGGCGATTCCCGCACCAAAGGTTTCCTTGTCGGGGGGACTTCGGGGCGTACGACGCTCAACGGCGAAGGTCTGCAGCACCAGGATGGTCACAGCCAGCTGGTCGCCGCGACGATTCCGAATCTCCGGGCCTACGACCCCGCGTTTGCTTACGAATTGACGGTCATCGTGCAGGATGGTCTGCGTAGGATGTATCAGGAAGGGGAGAACATCTTCTATTACCTGAGCGTCTACAACGGCACCTACGAAATGCCGCCGATTCCCGAACGCGAAGGCGTCGTCGAGGGCATTCTGAAAGGAATGTACCATCTGGAGAAAACAGAGGGGCAAGGTGCGAATGGGGCGCGTCCGCAATTGTTCGGTAGTGGTCCGATTTTGCTGGAGGTCCAGAGAGCACAACAGATCCTCAAAGAAAAGTACGATATTGGTACTGATGTCTGGAGTGTTACCAGCTACAGCGAAATGGCGCGCGAAGCTCGCGTCTGCGATCGCTGGAACCGGTTGCACCCGCAGGAAACTCCCCAGAAGAGCTTCCTGGAAACTCAGGTCGAAAACCAGGCAGGACCGTTCATCGCCGCGAGCGATAACATCCGTCTCGTTCACGATCAGATCCGCCAATGGATTCCCGCTCAGTACGTGACCCTCGGTACCGATGGTTTCGGACGCAGCGATACACGGGAACATTTGCGGGAGCACTTCGAAGTGAATGCCGAACACACCGTCTACGCGACGCTGGTGGCCCTCGCTCACGAAGGAAAGATCAACTGGGATCTCGTCAAGCAGGCCCAGCAGGACTTGAGCATCGACGTCGACAAGGTTGATCCTCTGTATGCCTGATCTGGCGGATTCATTCCGAGCGAAACGGAATTCTCCGGTGAAGATGGACACGAGGTCCGACCTGAAACGTTCAGCATAAGCTGGAACCGGCCACCCCCGGTTCCGGCACCCGCTCCACATCGTCAGCGACGGTCACGAGCGCCTCGATTCATTTTCCATGGAGATGCTCCTTCTCTCGAAGGAACCGACTCCTCTTGATAAGAAGCCATTCAGCATGCCGATTGAATTTAAACTTCCTGAAGTTGCGGAAGGTGTGAACGAAGCCGATATCGCC